>JBAQHA010000528.1:0-1644 GCA_049288075.1 Oricola sp. | reverse complement strand
GCCACTTCGCGCTCAAGGTCCGCGACCTGCGCGGACACGGACGCGGCCTGTTCCAGGAAAAGATAACCAAAGTCGGTGACCTCGACTCCGTGCCGGTGCCGGGTGAACAGCGGCAGACCGATGTCTGCCTCCAGATCCCGGATGCCGCGGCTGAGCGTCGGCTGCGCGATGTCGAGCGCATCGGCGGCACGGGTGAAGCTGCCGTGCTCGGCAAGCGCCGCCGCGTAACGGATGAGGCGCAGGTCGATGGGCATGCTTGGAACCGGACGTCACGGAGAAGAGAGAAATATAGCAAAAACGTATGGGACCCATAGTTCCCATGTCATTGCCAGCGTCCGGGCGGCAGCGAAGAATCAAAGGTCCGTGCGCCTTCCAGTCGGAGCATCCATGTCCACTCTGCAACGATGTGCAATCTCGATCGCCGCGGGCCTTTTGTTCGCGGCAGGCGCCGCCAATGCCCAGCTGCAGGGTCGACACGAGACTCGCTCCGGCGTGCTCGAATTCGAAGCCAACGGCTATCCGACGGACGCAACCGTCCGGCGAATCGAGCAGGAGATCGACTACCAGCGCGCGGTGCAGGCCTACATCCACTACCTTCCGGCGGTGAACTGGATGCAGTGGCGTAACGGGCACTTCGGCCCCCTCGGCGGCAAGGCCGGCGACATGATCGTCTACCGGACCACCGAGCAGAAGCTGCCGATCCTGACGGCGAATGACACCACGACCTACGTCGCCACCTGGGCTGAACTGAGCGACTTCGGCGGCCTGCTGATGTACGAGGTGCCGGCCGGTCCGACCGGTGGCCTGATCAATGACGTCTGGCAGCGGGTGGTGACCGACACAGGCATGGTCGGCCCGGAGCGAGGCCAGGGCGGCAAGTTCCTGATCGTGCTCGAAGGCACCGAGGTTCCTGCGAATCACGGGGCCGATTTCGTCGTCACCTCCAAGGCCAACACCGTGGGGATCGGTACCCGCATCCTGACGCCCGACCCGGAGGAAGGCGAGCGCATTCTCAACGCCCATAAGATCTACGGTCTCGGCCAGGAGTCGAAGATCCGCATCTTCGAGGCGCCGAACCGGGACTGGTGGAACTACCAGCCACGCGGCATGGAGTACTGGAAGGTGGTCCACCAGGCTATCCAGCTCAATCCAGTCGAAGAGCGTGACATGGCCATTCTGCAGGGCTTGAGGAACCTCGGCATCGAGAAGGGCAAGCCTTTCGATCCGACCCCCTACCAGCAGGAGATTCTCGAGGAAGCGGTGCTGGTCGGCGAAACCTGGGCGATGGGCAACAGCTTCCTGAAGCGCGATCCGGTCAAGCACTGGACCGACGATCCCAAGTCCCAGTGGCAGTACATCCTGTTCATGGAAAGTCCGCTCGACCAGATGGCCAAGACCCACATGGAGATCGATGCGCGGGCCGCCTACACCTACGAGGCTGTGACGATGTCCTCAGCCGCCACCATGAACCTCGTCGACGCCGGCATCCAGTACCTCGCGTCGTACAAGGACGACGCCGGCAGATGGCTCGACGGCGCCAAGGCCTACGAACTCGTCGTGCCCAAGGACGTGCCGATGCTGAACTTCTGGTCTGTCGTCCTCTACGACGTCGACACGCGCTGCATGATCATCAACCCGCAGGGC
>JBAQHA010000527.1:0-2864 GCA_049288075.1 Oricola sp. | reverse complement strand
CGCTCGGCGGGTCGTTCATCTCTGGAAACTCAGAAATCCGGACGCTTTGGTTTAAACCTTTGTGGTCCGTTGTTGTTTGACAGTGTGGATCGGAATTTGTGTGGTGAGAGGCCTTCCGGCCCCGTCGCCGCCTGGCTTTTAGCTGGGCTGTGTTGGCGGGAGACGGGAGAACTCTTACCGGGTCTTGACGTCGTCTTGCTCCTATTCCTTTGGTCGGGGCAGGGCGACAAAAAAAGTCTGATGAGTTTTGCGTTCAGGGTTCTGGGTTTTGTCTTTGCCGAGACGAAGCCCCCCTATCGTCGTTTGGCTTTGCCAAACGACTGTCGGGTCCGCGCTTTGCTGTTGCAAAGCGCGGGGGTTCTTCCCTGGACGTGATGGATTTCGTTGGATCAAGCGTTTTAAGGGCATTTGGTGAATGCCTTGGCGCACAGAGGCGATGAAGGACGTGGCACGCTGCGATAAGCTGCGGGGAGGGGCGAGCACCCGTTGATCCGTGGATTTCCGAATGGGGAAACCCGGCCCTTTAGGGTCATCCCTTGCTGAATTCATAGGCAAGGGAAGCGAACCCGGTGAACTGAAACATCTCAGTAACCGGAGGAAAGGACATCAACCGAGACTCCGTTAGTAGTGGCGAGCGAACGCGGACTAGGCCAGTGGCTGCAGAGTAAGAACCGGAAGCGTCTGGAAAGGCGCGCCATAGCGGGTGATAGCCCCGTACGGGTAGAAAGCTTTGCGGTCCTCGAGTAGGGCGGGACACGAGAAATCCTGCCTGAACATGGGGGGACCACCCTCCAAGCCTAAGTACTCCTGTGCGACCGATAGTGAACCAGTACCGTGAGGGAAAGGTGAAAAGCACCCCGATGAGGGGAGTGAAATAGAGCCTGAAACCGAATGCCTACAATCTGTAGGAGCCCCCTTGAGGGGTGACTGCGTACCTTTTGTATAATGGGTCAGCGAGTTAATCTTGCGAGCAAGCTTAAGCCGGTAGGTGTAGGCGCAGCGAAAGCGAGTCTGAATAGGGCGCCCATAGTTCGTAGGATTAGACCCGAAACCAGGTGATCTAGCCATGAGCAGGCTGCAGGTGGGGTAACACCCACTGAAGGGCCGAACCCACGTCTGTTGAAAAAGACCGGGATGACTTGTGGCTAGGGGTGAAAGGCCAATCAAACCTGGAGATAGCTGGTTCTCCGCGAAAACTATTTAGGTAGTGCGTCGAGTGATTACCTTCGGGGGTAGAGCACTGGATGGGCTAGGGGGGCGCGAGCCTTACCAAACCTAACCAAACTCCGAATACCGAAGAGTACAGCTCGGCAGACAGACTACGGGTGCTAAGGTCCGTGGTCGAAAGGGAAACAGCCCAGACCGCCAGCTAAGGTCCCAAAGTTATGGCTAAGTGGGAAAGGATGTAGGAAGGCCAAGACAACCAGGAAGTTGGCTTAGAAGCAGCCATCTTTTAAAGAAAGCGTAACAGCTCACTGGTCTAGTTAAGCCGTCCCGCGCCGAAGATGTACCGGGGCTCAAGCCATACACCGAAGCTGCGGCTTTGCTCTTAGGAGCAAGGGGTAGCGGAGCGTTCCGTAAGCCTGCGAAGGGGTACCCGTGAGGGGCCCTGGAGGTATCGGAAGTGAGAATGCTGACATGAGTAGCGACAAAGAGTGTGAGAAACACTCTCGCCGAAAGTCCAAGGGTTCCTGCGCAAGGCTAATCCGCGCAGGGTGAGTCGGCCCCTAAGGCGAGGGCGAAAGCCGTAGTCGATGGGAACCAGGTTAATATTCCTGGACCTGTGGGTGGTGACGAATGGCGTGTGTTGTGCGGGCTTATTGGATTGTCCGTGCAGCGAAGCTGTTCCAGGAAACAACCCCCACGTGAGACCGTACCCCAAACCGACACAGGTGGACTGGTAGAGCATACCAAGGCGCTTGAGAGAACGATGCTGAAGGAACTCGGCAAATTGCCCCCGTAACTTCGGGAGAAGGGGGCCCCGTGCCTGGGCAACCAGGTGCGGGGGGCACAGACCAGGGGGTGGCGACTGTTTATTAAAAACACAGGGCTCTGCGAAGCCGTAAGGCGACGTATAGGGTCTGACGCCTGCCCGGTGCCGGAAGGTTAAAAGGAGCGGTGCAAGCTGCGAATTGAAGCCCCGGTAAACGGCGGCCGTAACTATAACGGTCCTAAGGTAGCGAAATTCCTTGTCGGGTAAGTTCCGACCTGCACGAATGGCGTAACGACTTCCCCACTGTCTCCAGCATCGACTCAGCGAAATTGAATTGCCCGTGAAGATGCGGGCTACCCGCGGTCAGACGGAAAGACCCCGTGCACCTTTACTACAACTTTGCAGTGGCATTAGAGCAGGCATGTGTAGGATAGGCGGGAGGCTTTGAAACCGGGGCGCCAGTTCCGGTGGAGCCAACCTTGAAATACCGCCCTTATCTGTTCTGATGTCTAACCGCGGTCCGTGAAGCCGGATCCGGGACCCTGCATGGTGGGTAGTTTGACTGGGGCGGTCGCCTCCCAAAGAGTAACGGAGGCGCGCGATGGTAGGCTCAAGCTGGTCGGAAATCAGCTGTTGAGTGCAATGGCATAAGCCTGCCTGACTGTGAGGCCGACAGGCCGAACAGAGACGAAAGTCGGTCATAGTGATCCGGTGGTCCCGCGTGGAAGGGCCATCGCTCAACGGATAAAAGGTACGCCGGGGATAACAGGCTGATCTCCCCCAAGAGTCCACATCGACGGGGAGGTTTGGCACCTCGATGTCGGCTCATCACATCCTGGGGCTGGAGCAGGTCCCAAGGGTTCGGCTGTTCGCCGATTAAAGTGGTACGTGAGCTGGGTTTAGAACGTCGTGAGACAGTTCGGTCCCTATC
>JBAQHA010000526.1:0-6699 GCA_049288075.1 Oricola sp. | reverse complement strand
GGCCTGCGGTTCGGCGGCCTGCGCGACGCTGGTCTGCGCCGCCCGCATGGGCAAGATCGACCGCAAGGCGACGATCACCGTGCCGGGTGGCGACCTGAAGCTCGAGTGGCGAGACGACGACCACATCATCATGACCGGCCCGGCCGAATGGGAATTCTCCGGCCGTCTCGATCCCGCGACCGGCGCATGGACACGCGACGAGGACGCCAACGAGCAGGCGCGGGGCGCGCGCTAATGGGCGTCGACATCGTCACATTCGGTTGCCGGCTCAACACCTACGAGTCCGAAGTCATGCGCCGCGAGACGGAAGCGGCGGGCCTGGGCGCGCTCGACGGCGGCGCCATCGTCTTCAATACCTGCGCGGTGACCGGCGAAGCCGTGCGGCAGGCGCGCCAGGCGATCCGCAAGGCGCGGCGCGACAACCCGGACGCGCGCATCATCGTCACCGGCTGCGCGGCGCAGACCGAGCCCGGCTCCTTCGGCGCAATGGAAGAGGTCGATCTCGTCATCGGCAACGAGGACAAGCTGAAGGCGCAGAGCTATCGCGCGCTGCCGGAATTCGGCGTCAACGAATTCGAGAAGGTCCGCGTCAACGACATCTTCGAGGTGACCGAGACCGCGTCCCACATGGTCGACGCCATCGAGGGCCGGGCGCGCGCCTTCGTGCAGGTCCAGAACGGCTGCGACCACCGCTGCACCTTCTGCATCATCCCCTTCGGGCGCGGCAATTCGCGCTCGGTGCCGATGGGCGCCGTCGTGGAGCAGGTGAAGCGGCTGGCCGGCAACGGCTATCGCGAGGTGGTGCTGACCGGCGTCGATCTCACCAGCTACGGGCCGGACCTGCCGGGTACGCCGCGCCTCGGCAAGCTGGTGCGGACGATCCTCACCCAGGTGCCCGATCTCGACCGGCTGCGGCTGTCGTCGATCGATTCCATCGAGGCCGACGAGGAGCTGATGGAGGCGATTGCGACGGAAAGCCGGCTGATGCCGCACTTCCACCTGTCGCTGCAGCATGGCGACAATCTCATCCTGAAGCGGATGAAGCGCCGGCACGCTCGCGAGGATTCGATCCGGTTCTGCGAGGACGTCCGCCGGCTGCGCCCGGAGGCTGCCTTCGGCGCCGACATCATCGCGGGTTTTCCGACCGAAACGGACGCGCATTTCGAGAATTCGCTGCGCATCGTCGACGAATGCGGGCTGGCGCATGTGCACGCGTTCCCGTTTTCCGCCCGCGAGGGGACGCCGGCGGCGCGGATGCCGCAGGTGGCGCGCGAGGTGGTGAAGGAGCGCGCCAAGCGTCTGCGCGAGAAGGCCGATCACGCCTGGCTGCGCCACATGGAGCGGCTCGCGGGCACGCGGCAGGAGGTGTTGGTGGAGCGCGGCACGCTGGGACGGGCGGCGGATTTCTCGCTGGTCGATGTCGCCGGGCTTGCCGCCGAACCGGGCGAGATCGTGCCGGTTGTCATCGACGGCCACGACGGCGAAAAGCTGACGGCGAAACCGGCTTTCGCGCTGGCGGCCGAGTAAGTATAGTCCGCGCCATGGCATTTGGATTCGTCAAGAAAATCTTCTCCTTCGGCAAGAAGGAAGTCGAGGAAGTTCCGGCCCGGGAGGCCGAACAGCCGATCATCGAAACAGTGGCCGCGACGGCGGGCGAGCCGGATATTCCGCCGCCCGTGCCGGAACAGCCGCAACCGCCGCAGCCCTCCGAACAACCGGCGCCGCCCGCGCCGCCGGAGACGCCGCCGTCGGAAGAGCCGATCGCGCCGGAGATCCCGGAAGAAACGCCGCCGAGCCCGGAGACGCCGGAACCGGAGCACGCGCCGGACATTCCGCCGGGCGGGCCGCAGGAGGCCCCGCCGGTCCGCGAGCCGATCTACGAGCCGCCGAACGAGATCCCGGAGGAACCTTACGAGGTTCCGTCCTACACTCCGACAGAGATTCCGCCGGGCAATTACCCGGCGGAATTCACTTCTGGGGAGGCGAAAGAGCCCGAACCCGAGCCGGTTTCGGAGCCTGAGTCCGAAGCGGTCGCCGAACCGGAATCTGTTGTCGTGCCGGAAGTCGCGAGGGCCGAAGCGCGGGCCGAGCCGAAGGCCAGGGTCACGATCGGCGACGAGCCTGCCGTCCCGGAAATGTCCGCGCCGTCCGAACCGGAGCGGCGCAACTGGATTTCCCGGCTGACGACCGGCCTGTCGCGCTCGTCGCGGCAATTGTCGGATTCGATTTCCGGCATCTTCACCAAGCGCAAGCTCGACGAAGACACGCTGGAGGAACTGGAGGACGTGCTGATCCAGGCCGATCTCGGCATCGAGACGGCGATGCGGATCACCGACGCACTGTCGTCGGGGCGCTACGGCAAGGAAATCTCCGGCGAGGAGGTGCGCTCGATCATGGCCAGCGAGGTCTCCAAGGTGCTGGAGCCGGTGGCGAAACCGCTGGAGCTCGACCTCTCCTACAAGCCGCATGTCATTCTCGTCGTCGGCGTCAACGGCACCGGCAAGACGACGACCATCGGCAAGCTTGCCGCCAAGCTGCGCGACGCGGGGCTGAAGGTGACGCTCGGCGCCGGCGACACGTTCCGCGCGGCGGCGATCGAACAATTGAAGATCTGGGCCGACCGCACCGGCTCGACCTTCGTCGGCACGAAACTCGGCGCGGACGCCGCGGGGCTTGCCTGGGACGCCTTCCAGACGGCGCGCGACAACGGTTCCGACGTCGTCATCATCGACACGGCCGGCCGGCTGCAGAACAAGGCCGAGCTGATGGAGGAACTGGCGAAGATCGTGCGCGTGCTGCAGAAGAACGATCCCGACGCGCCGCACACGGTGTTGCAGACCCTGGACGCAACGACCGGCCAGAACGCGCTCAACCAGGTGGAAATCTTCCGCAACGTGGCCGGGGTCAACGGGCTGGTGATGACCAAGCTCGACGGCACGGCGCGTGGCGGGATCCTCGTCGCGATCTCCGCGAAGTTCAAATTGCCGGTCTATTTCATCGGCGTCGGCGAGGGCGTCGACGACCTGGAACCCTTCCGGGCGAATGATTTCGCCCGCGCGATCGCGGGACTGGCAGCCTAGTCGGCGAGGGCGAGTTTCCTCGGTTTCAACACATCGCTGACCGCATTGAGCGCATCGATCCAGTGAGCCATGTCGGTTGTCAGCTTCGGCTCCCAGGGCGTCACGAAGCTCATCACGTGCAGTTTCGATGCGCCGTCGTAGAAGCTGATCTCGTGCGTCGAAAGGTCGAGGTAACCGTCGCGGTCGGCATCCTCGGCGGTGGAACGCGCCTTGACGCGGGCGGCGCCGAGCGAACAGTCGAGCGGGTCGCCGCTGTCCGAAAGATCGCAGAAGGTGACGATGCGGCGGAAGGAATTGCGGCCCTCCGGCATCGGCGAGCGCGACATGGCGACGGTTTCGCTGCGCTCCTGCACGCTAACCCGTGCATGGCTCGCGATCTTCGCCGAGACCAGTTCGGTCAGGGGGCCGGTGAAACGGGTGTCGAACAGCTTGCCGTCCCGCACACCCAGTTCCGGCTTGGCGGGGTCGACCTCCAGCGTCCAGACCTGGGCGGGAAAAAGCTCGCGTCCGCACTGGAGCATGCCGGCAGCTATGCCAGGGCCGATGTCGGAGAGTCGCGCCGGCTCGGGGCCGTCATCCGCATCGAGCAGTAACTGGCAGGCGGAGGCGGGTACCGCCGGCAACAGGAAAGCTGTCGCGAGGGCGAGGGGAAGAGACGGTCGTGACATGGCGCGCTCCTTTCTTCAGGCAAAGCGCGCGGGAGGCAGGCTTTGCGTGGCGGCCCTTGTTCCTCCCGTGTGACGAATTATACTTAAGTAGCATTCCGTTACAAGTCTGTGCCCGATTCGTTAACGCGCGATTAACCGTAACGCCGTGATCTGTTGCGTTGCGATGCGAGCATCGTCGAGCAATATTGCGTGGCAGCAAAGGCGCGGACGCCATTGCGCGGCGCTTCGTACTGGCAATCCCGGTCCGGATAGCCTAGGTGAGGGCAAACGGTCCCAACCGAACGCACGAGACCTGATGTCCAAGCCGATCTTCGAACGCGATCCCTCCGATCCCGAACGCCAGAAAATCAATCCGCTGCTGAAACTGGCGCTCGAACTCGGGCCGCTGGTGATCTTTTTCTTCGGCAATTCGCGCGGCGAATGGCTGGCCCATCGCTTCCCGGCGCTGGCCGATATCGGCGGTCCGCTGTTCATCGCCACGGCGCTGTTCATGGCGGCGACGGTTGTCGCACTCGCGGTGTCCTGGATGCTGACGCGGACGCTGCCGATCATGCCGCTGGTTTCCGGCGTGGTCGTGGTCGTCTTCGGCGGCCTGACGATCTGGCTGCAGGACGAGGTCTTCATCAAGCTGAAGCCGACGATCATCAACACGTTGTTCGGCGGGCTGCTGCTTGGCGGGCTGTTTTTCTTCCGCGTCTCGCTGCTGCGCTACGTCTTCGACAGCGCGTTCGCCATCGACGAGGAAGGATGGAACAAGCTGACGCTGCGCTGGGGCGTCTATTTCCTCGCCATGGCCGCGGTGAACGAATTCGTCTGGCGCACCTTCTCGACGGACTTCTGGGTCGCCTTCAAGGTGTGGGGCTTCACGCCGCTGGCGATCCTGTTCACCATGGCGCAGATGCCGCTGATCGCGCGGCATTCACTCGAGAAACCTGCGGAAGACCAGAACTAGGTCAGACGTGGAACGGCTGCGCCTTGCGCCAGCCGTCCATCGCCAGCAGTCCGGCAACGCCCGCCAGCGCGACGCATCCACCCATCACGGCCGTTCCGGAATAATCGGTCACAGCGGTCCCGACGGCAAAGGTCGCCGCGCCGATCAACTGGCCGACGAAATTCGATACCGCCATCAGCGCGCCGCCCGCGCCCGGGCGGGCTGCCAGCAGATCCTGCAGGTAGGAGATCGAGACCGACAGGACGATGGCTGCGCCGATGGCCGCGGGAACGACGAGAAGATAGGTCACCGCCATCGACGACATGCCGGCGAAGGCGAACAGGAAGCCCGCATAGACGACGCCGCCTACGGCGATCAGGCCCGATTTCGACATGTGTCGCAATGCCATGCCGCACATCAGCATGAAGGGGATCTCAAGCAGCGCGATCGCGCCGTGAAACCTGCCGACGTCGGGCGTTGCTCCGCCGATGTGCCTGACGATCAGGAGCCCGAAGAGAACCATGTAGAGCTGGTTCGAGCCGGTAATCAGTCCGACCGCGACGATGCGGGCGACGATGCCCGGCCTCGCCAATTCGCCGAACGCCGCCGTGAATCGCAGGCCGGATTTCGGGTCCTCCAGTTGTCCGGTCGGTCCGGCGGGCCAGGCCAGGCCGAAAAGGCTGGCGCACAGAAGCGCCGACACCGCCGCCGACACATAGACATGGATGAGCGCCATGCCCGAAGCCAGCGCCAGAGACACGAGCGGCGGCGTCACCACGAAGCCGAGCGAAAAGGCTGCTCGCGTCACCGCGAAGATCTGGTCGGCATCCTTGCCGCCGCGCACCCTGCCGAGCAGCCGGGCAAGCGCGAAGAGCTGGCCGAACGCACTGGCGCCGAGCGGCAGCAGCAGGGCGTGGGCGATGACGAATGCCAAAGGTGTGCGGGCAAGCCAGACGAGCAGATATCCCGTCACCGCCAGGCCGAAACTGAGCGTCAGGAGCTGTCGCCTGTTGGTCCGCTGGTCGGAAACGATACCCAGAATGACGGACGCGACGACCATTACGGACGACATGACGGCCAGCACAACCGAGTAGGCTGCGTCGGTGACCCCGAGATACCCGACCGCGATCAGCGATGCGTAAGGCATCACCGACGAGACCGCGACGCCGAGGAGGAAGAGTGACAATGTCACCATCCGCAGAAGCGGGTCGCGCAGGATGACGGCAAAGGAAGAAAGCACCGCGGCGCTCCTCTAGAACAGGGCGGTGCTAATTACGCCTCGCGCAGAAATTGCGCAACGGCGCGGCGGGGAGGGCCGAGGTGGAACGCCGGCCCCACGGGCCGGCGCGATCCGAAAGTCAGCGGAAGAGATAGTTCAGGCTGAACTTGATCGTGTGCATGCCCGGGCTGACCTGGAACACCGCGGGCTCCGACGGATTACCCCACAGTTTCTGATCCCTCATGCCAAGAGCAATGATATTGTACTCGCCGCGTACCGACCAGTTGTTGGCGACGGCGCGCTCGACGCCTGCGCCCACGAACCAGCCGACATTCGTGTCCGTGCCATAGTAGGATCGCTCGGCGCCGACCGGAACCGGCGTCGGCGGGCCGCCATAGGCGCCGAGATGGTAATAATCGGCATTGGCGAGCGCGAGGCCGCCCTCGACGTAGAACAGGTTGCGGTCCTTAGCCATGCCGACACGGGGACCGAGCGTTGCCAGCCATTTCATGTCCGACGACCATGCGCGCGGCCCCGGCTTCTCGCCGCCGGACACCCGGGCGCTGGATCCATCGATATCGGCCCAGGAGATTTCGGCCTCGACGCCCCAGACGCGGTCGCCGTCCTGCCAATTGCGGCCGACCTGGACGCCGCCGAAGAAACCGTCGATGTCATGGGTCGTGACAGCCGAGCCGACAGAGCCGGATTCGCCGTCGCCCGGATTGTCGACAAGCGTCCATGTTTCAGGGCCCCAGGCGCCGCCGACGTGTGCGCCAGCGTAGTAACCGCTCCAGTCATAAG
>JBAQHA010000525.1:0-2051 GCA_049288075.1 Oricola sp. | reverse complement strand
TGCCCGAACCCCCAGCGGCTCACATTGCCGGAGCCGTCACGCACCGTGAGTTTCTTGGCGGCCTCGATAAAGGTCGGCCAGTCGGTGAGCGACGCGGGATCGATGCCGGCTTCTGCAAGGAAGTCCTTCCGGTAGATCACTCCGTAATAGTTGCGCGAATGGAACAGGCAGTGGACGCCACCTTCCCAGGCGCAGCGCTCCCAATATCCGTCCTGGCGCTCCTTGATCGCGTCTTCCGGCCAGTCGTTGAGGAACAAGGGATTGAGATCCGCAAGCGCGCCGGAACCGAGCGCCTCGCCGAGCAAATCGGTAACGACCCAGATGATGTCCGGCGCGTTGCCTGCGCCATGCGCGGCAAGAAATTTCGGCGTCATCTGGTCCCAGACCTGGGGTTCGACGACAACGTCGATGTCAGGATTTGCCGCCTCGAAATTCTCGATGATCTGGTGGAGCGCAAGTTCACGCGGAGACGTCCCCTCGGGGTTCAGGAATGTCCACATGCGCACCGTCGTCTCGGCCTGGGCACCGACGGCGTTCAGTTGCGTTGATGCCGCCAGAAGGCCTGCAACCGCGAGTTTTCGCAGTGTCTTGAACGTAGTTTTCATCACATTTTTCCTCCCTGGTTGATGTGAATGCGAGCTTGAGATCAGAGCGTGGTGACGTCGTTCAACGCGTCGGCAAGCGACCGCAGGACATGGGTTTTCGCCGCGACGCGGTAGGCGTCCTCGTCGCGGTCGGCGAGTGCGGCGACAATGGCCCGGTGCTCGCGCATTTCGACTTCGCGCCGTTCGCGCCAGCTTTCGACGCCGTGTCGGACACGGCTGCTGACATACTGAAGCTGGATCCCGTGGTAGATCGACTGCAGCAGCACGTTTCCCGACAGCGCGACGATCCGCGAGTGGACCTGCGTGTTCAGTTCGATCTGCTGCCGGCCGGAGAGCCGTTTCCAGTCCCTGTCGGCCTGTTCCACGTTCTGTCTCAGCGGAGCGATGACATCGGCGCTGAGTTCGCCGGAAACAATCCGCCTGATGGCGAGTTCGCCAGCATTGACCTCCAATCCGAGGCGGACTTCCCAAAGGTCCTTGACCTGCTGTGGCGACGGCTTCCGGATCCGGAAACCACGGCGGGGAATGCTCTCGATGTAACCTTCGGCCGCCAGACGCATGAGGGCTTCGCGAACCGGCGTCGGGCTGACATTGAAACGCTCCGAAAGGTCCTTCGGATAAATGCGCTCGCCGGCGCCGACATCCGTGCCGAACACGACTTCGTCGCGAATGCTGGAATACAACGCGTCGGCAAGCTTCTCGCCGGGACGTCCGATCAAGACGCCATGGTCTTCGTCGTCACTCCGCGGCTGCGGCATCGCGAGCCTCCGTTCCGACTGAAATGTCGCCGTCGGCGACCTCGTATTCGGCCGCGCGGGTCCAATCGATTTCGCAGCCATGGCCGGGCCTGTCGGTAAGGAATGCAAAGCCGTCGCGTATATCAATCGGATGGACCGGGATGTCGTCGCGCAGGGGATTGGGCAGGCGGTTCGCTTCGTAGATGGCGAAGCCTTCGGCCGCACAGCAGGCATGAAGCGCGGCCGAAACCCCGATGCCGGAACCGACGCCATGCGGCGCAAGACCAAGGCTGTGCTTTTTGCAGAGCTCGCCAATCGCCATCATCCCGGTCACGCCAACTCGGGTGATGTTCGGCTGCAGGATGTCGACCGCCTCGCACCGCACGAGCTCTTCGAAACTCGGCAGCACGTAGTCGTTCTCACCGGTCGCGATCGGCATGGTAGCCACCTCGCGGATCCGGGCCAGATCGTGAGGACGCTCGGGTTTTATTGGCTCCTCGAGCCAGGCGACATTCAGTCCATCCAGCCCTTTCGCGAGTTCGATTGCGTCATCGACTTCGTAGGCGCAATTGACGTCGAGCATGACCTGCACATCCGGACCGACAGCCTCCCTCACTGCGGCTGTATGGGCGATGTCCTGTTGAACCTTACGTCCGATCTTGAGCTTGATCGCGCGGTAGCCGGCCCGAAGGAACTCCAGCGCGCGCTG
>JBAQHA010000524.1:0-2923 GCA_049288075.1 Oricola sp. | reverse complement strand
CCACAAATAGCAAGGAAATAGCGATCATATCTCTGTAATCTGCCAAGGGATCACGCAACAGGAGAAGGCAATGGCCGCCACGCGCGAGAAGGCAAGCACGCTTCGGGAACTGGAGAAGAAGGTTCTGTGGCTGTCGTGCTGGATGATCGACCAGGCGAACCGGCGCGAGAAGGTCGACGGCGTCAAGGTCGGCGGTCACCAGGCCTCGTCGGCGTCGATGGTGTCGCTGATGACATCGCTCTATTTCGACGTGCTGCGCCCGGAGGACCGTGTCGCGGTCAAGCCGCACGCATCGCCGGTCTTTCACGCCATCCAGTATCTGATGGGCCATCAGAAGCGCGAGAACCTCGAGAATTTCCGCGGCTATCACGGCGCGCAATCCTATCCCAGCCGTACCAAGGACATCGACGATGTCGATTTCTCCACCGGCTCGGTCGGCCTCGGTGTCGGCATTACCCCGTTCGCCTCGATGGTCCAGGACTACCTGTCGGCCAAGGGCTGGCGCGCCGAGGGCGACCGCGACGGCCGGATGATCGCGCTCGTCGGCGATGCGGAACTCGACGAGGGAAATATATACGAAGCCTTGCATGAAGGCTGGAAGCACTACTTGCGCAATTGCTGGTGGATCATCGATTACAATCGCCAGAGCCTCGACGGCGTTGTCCGCGAGGGTCTCTACGACAAGATCGAGACGGTGTTCGGCGCCTTCGGATGGGACGTCGTTACGCTCAAATACGGTGCCCTGCAGCGCGCCGCCTTCGCCGAACCCGGCGGCGATGCGCTGAAGCGCTGGATCGACGAGTGCCCGAACCAGCTCTATTCTGCTCTTCTGTTCCAGGGCGGAGCCGCCTGGCGCCAGCGCCTGCTCGATGACATCGGAGACCAGGGCGACGTGACGGCGCTGATCGAGCGCCGTTCCGACGGCGAACTCGCCGACCTGATGAACAACTTGGGCGGCCACTGCCTGGAAACCCTGTCGGACACCTTCAACGGGATCGACCACGACCGCCCGACCGCGTTCATCGCCTACACGGTCAAGGGATGGGGCACGCCGCTCGCCGGGCACAAGGACAACCATGCCGGCCTGATGACCGGCGCGCAGATGCAGGAATTCCAGGCGCAGATGAACGTCGCCACTGGCCGCGAATGGGATCGTTTCGAGGGGCTTTCCGCCAAGGAAAAGGAACTGAACGAATTTCTCAAGGGCGTGCCCTTCTTCGCCCGCGGTCCGCGGCGCTACCGGGCGCGGCGCATCGGCCTTCCCGCAGACGTGTCCGTCAGTCCGGCGGCGGTGCGCGACGAGATTTCGACGCAGGCCGCCTTCGGACGCATCCTCGACAATCTTGCCAAGTCCGACAGCGAACTCGCCGAGCGTATCGTGACGACCGCGCCGGATGTGACGGTCTCAACGAATCTTGGCCCTTGGGTCAACCGCCGGCAGCTGTTCGCCCGCCAGGAAATCGTCGACCTCTTCCGCAATCAGCGTATCCCGAGCGCCCAGAAATGGGACTTTTCGCCGCAAGGCCAGCATATCGAGCTCGGCATCGCGGAGATGAACCTGTTCCTGCTGCTCGGCGCGGCCGGCTTGTCCCATTCCCTTTTCGGCGAGCGCCTGCTGCCGATCGGCACGCTCTACGATCCTTTCGTGTCGCGCGGGCTCGATGCGTTGAACTACGCCTGTTACCAGGATGCGCGTTTCATCGTCGTCGGCACACCGTCGGGCGTCTCGCTGTCCGGCGAAGGTGGCGCACATCAGTCGATTGCCCAGCCGCTTATCGGCATGAGCCAGGACGGGCTCGCAAGTTTCGAGCCGGCCTTTGCCGACGAACTCGCCATCATCATGGCCTGGGCCTTCGACTATCTGCAGCGCGACGGGGAGGGCGATCCGGACGAGCGGACCTGGCTCCGCGACGAGACGGGCGGATCCGTTTATCTCCGCCTGTCCACGCGCCAGATCGAGCAGCCCGGACGCAAGCCGAACGCCAATTTCGGGCAGGAGGTAATCGACGGGGCCACTTGGCTTAAGGAGCCAGGCCCGAACGCGGATCTCGTCATCGCTTATCAGGGCACCGTCGGGACCGAGGCGATCGCCGCCGCCGGCATGCTGGCCGATCTGCGCCGGGACATTGGCGTCCTTTCGGTGACCTCCGCCGACCGGCTTAATGCCGGCTGGCAGGCGGCCCAGCGCGCCCGGGCCCGCGGCAACCACGCCGCGACCAGCCATATCGAGCGTATGCTTGGCGCCTTGCCGCGTCATTGCCGGATCGTGACGGCGATCGACGGCCATCCGGCGACGCTTTCTTGGCTTGGCGGCGTCGCCGGCCACCGCACGGTGAGCCTCGGTGTGGAGCATTTCGGCCAGACCGGCACGGTCGCCGATCTGTTCCGGCACTACGGCATCGACGCCCGCTCGATCGCCGAAACCGCCGCTAACATGACGGAAGGCCGGCCGGTCTTCGGGAGTGAGCGATACGCGTCCTGATTGTGCTATCAGACGAATAAAAAAAGTCTCAGATCGACCGGCGAGGCGAGTTTGCTCAAGCAGCGAAGAGCTGCTGCTACTCGGCCAGGGCTGCTGGCCTGCTGCCGGTTTTTCGGACACCAGGTTAAGCTAGCATAGCTTTCTCCTCGAACTCGACAGGGCTCATAATGCCCGATGTCGAATGCCACCGCCGCGGGTTGTGGAAGCGCTTGATGTAATCGAACACATCCGCCCTAGCGTCATCTCTCGTCATTTAGACCTTGTGCGCCGTGCGCTCGGATTTCAGCGCCGTGAAGAAGCTCGCCATCGCTGAACCCGGGCATGTTTAGAATAGCCAGTGCTGAGAGCCTTGGCTGAAGGTTGAGGTGGCGTCCGATGTGATTAAGAAAATAGGATAGCCACCATCCTCTCCCTCCGGCATCGCGATGTATCCAATACGGT
>JBAQHA010000523.1:0-45635 GCA_049288075.1 Oricola sp. | reverse complement strand
GGCCAGAACGACGCCGACGGCATGGACTATTGGTCGGTTGGCCAGCTGATTTCCATCCAGGTCGGAGCCAACCGCATCGTCGGCATGCTCTACAAGGTCGATACCGGTCCCGAAATCGGCCACTGGGACAGTACGGGCCAGAACGAGATCCACATCCATGTCGAACTCGTCGGCGAAATCCGCGAAGACGACAACGGCGAGATCAACTTCTCCGGCGGCATCTCGACCTATCCCTATCTCGGGGCCATCGCGCATCGCATTCGCACCGGGGACCTCGCCGCAATCTATGAGAATGACGATGCGCGCGCCGTTCCCGTCGGCTGCCTCTCGCAGAACACCGAGATCCCTGCGCTGATTTCCATCGACTCGCTGATCTCGCGTCACTTCGCCGTTGTCGGCACCACCGGCGTCGGCAAGTCGACCGCCGTCACGCTGCTGCTGCGCAAGATCGTCGAGGCGCGCCCGGACGTGCGCATCCTGATCCTCGATCCGCACAACGAGTTCTCCTGCGCCTTCCCGGACCTCGCGATCACGATCAACGATTCCGATCTGGACCTGCCGTTCTGGATGTTCCGACTCGAGGAATTCGCCGAGGTGCTGTTCCGCGGCCGGCCGGCCATCCCGGAAGAGGTCGATGCGCTGCGCGAATTGATCCCTCTCGCCAAGATGCAGTTCAAGGGCAACGACCAGCCGACCGTGCGCAAGCTGCCGGAATCGACGTCGATCACCTCGGACACGCCGGTTCCCTATCGCATCTCCGACCTGCTGCGGCTGATCGAGGAACGCATCGGCATGCTGGAGGGGCGCAACGAGCGCCCGCACCTGAAGGCGCTGAAGAACCGCATCGATGCAGCGGTCAACGATCCGCGCTACCGCTTCATGTTCCTCAACAAGACGATCGACGACAACATCGCTGAAGTCGTTTCGACGATTTTCCGTGTGCCCGCCAACGGCAAGCCGATCACTGCGTTCCAGATGAGCGGAATGCCGTCGGAAGTGGTCAACTCGGTCGCCTCGGTGCTCTGCCGCCTGGCATTCGATCTCGCCATCTGGAGCCGGTCGAAGATCCAGACCCTGGTCGTCTGCGAGGAGGCGCACCGCTACATCCCCGCCGACCAGACCGCCGGTTTCCAGCCGACGCGTTCCGCCATTGCGCGTATCGCCAAGGAAGGCCGCAAATACGGCGTCTATCTCGGCATCGTCACGCAGCGACCCGGCGAACTGGACGAGACGATCCTGTCCCAGTGCAACACCTTCTTCTCCATGCGTCTCGGCAACGAGCGCGACCAGGAGATCATGCGCAAGGCGATTGCCGGCTCGTCGCGTTCGGCGATCAACTTCCTGCCGTCGCTCTCGAACCGCGAGGCCATCGCCTTCGGTCAGGGCGTTTCGACGCCGATGCGCATGATGTTCGAGACCGTGCGCTCCGAACGGCTGCCGGGCAACCATCTCTATGACGAGCAGGCCCAGGTGCAGACCGGCAGTTCCAGCGTCGATGTCGCCGATGTCATCCAGAAGATGCGGTTTCCGCGCGGTGGCGACGGCGCCGGCTACGACGACGATTTCGCCGGCAGCGCGGGGATCAAGCAGCCGCTCGGCGAATACAAGGTCGGCGACCAGCGCCCCAGCATCCCGGCTCCGCCGCTCGCCGCGCCGCAGCCGCGCCTCTACAACACGGGCGTGAACGAGGCCGAACTCGCGAACCTGTTCAGTGAGGAAGCGTCCCTGCGATCCGGCCGCGACCGTTTTGCGCGGTCGTCGGCCGCCGAGCCCGCTCCCGTTACGATGAGCCCGGAAGAAGTGCGCGCGACACGCGATCTGATCAACCGGTTCCGCAAGTAGAACGTCTCGACCATGTCGGGACGCGACGGGCAACCCGCGTCCATTCAGTGCCTTTTCCCGATTGTTCGCGGCGCGCCTGATGCATCTGCGGGACCCCGAGCGTGGGGCTGTCGGCCGACGCATGGTCGAACGGCGCCGCCCCGAAACCGGCTCGTTGCAGGTCGGCGGGAAGACGCCTCAGGCGCAGACCCGGTTCCGGCCGCTGCGCTTGGCGTTGTAGAGATTGGAGTCGGCGCGCTTGTAGAGCGCGGTGCCGCCCTCCTTGCCGTCCCAGATCGCGATGCCGACCGAGATCGTTATGCGCAGGCGAACATTGCCGACATTGAACACGAGATCGGACGCCGCAAGGCGTAGCCGGTTGGCCAGCTTGTCGAGGTCCTTGAGCGTGACGTTGGGCGCGACGACGGCGAATTCCTCGCCGCCGATCCGCGCCGCGATGTCGTGATAGCGCGTGTATTCGCGGATCGTGTTTGCGAGGCCCTTGATCACCTCGTCGCCGACGTCGTGGCCATGCGTGTCGTTGATCGACTTGAAGTGGTCGATATCGACGATCATGATCCCGAGCGGCCGCTCGATGCGCGAGAACTCGTCCATGTACTGGGCAAGCGCGTCGTCGAAATAGCGCCGGTTCTGCAGGCCGGTCATCGGATCGGTGAGCGCCGCCTTCTGGAATGTCGCCGACTTCATCGTCAGCGATTCCGTCATTTGCTGCAGCACGCCGCGTTCGCGCGTCTGCTTGCGGATCATCGGATAGAAATGGAACAGTCCGGTCAGGACCGCGATCGCCAGCATGGCTTGCGTGATCCGCAGCGCGATCAGCCCCCCGGCCGCCGCCCCGTCCGCATGTTGCGCTATGACATCGCTCGCCCAGAACGCCAAACCGGCCGCGCAGACAAGCAACATCAGATAGGCCAAGAAGGCCAGTTCCGACCGATGAAATCGCATGTATTACCCACCAACCTGATGGGAAAAGCTTACGGGGCCACGGTTGCCCCAACGTTAATTCCAATCGGCAAATTTGCGCTTACCGATACATTCGGCGGTAAAACCTCAGCCGATGACGTTCCAGCCCTCGCCCAACTGGTTGCGAAACCAGGTCATCTGCCGCTTCGCGTATTGCCGCGTCGCGGTCTTGGCCTGCTCCAGCGCCTCCCCGATCGCCATGGAGCCATCCAGCACGGCGGCGAACTCGCGCACGCCGATAGCCTTCATCGCCGGCATGGCCGGATCGAGATTCAACTTCAGCAGCCTCTCCACCTCGTCGAGAGCCCCCTCCGCCGCCATCCGGTCCAGCCGGCGCTCGATATTGCGATAGAGAACCTCGCGTTCCGGGAGGATGACGAAGCGTTCCGCGCGCCCTTCGTCGATCAGCCCCTGGCCCGCCTCCGCCTGCCACGACGAAATCGGCCGCCCCGAGACTTCCAGCACCTCCAGCGCCCGCACGATCCGCTGCCCGTCGGCGGCCCGGATCGCCATCGCGCCTTTCGGGTCCTCGCGCCGGAGGATCCGGTGCAGTTTCTCGGCTCCCTGCTCGGCGAGCTGGTAGCGCCAACGCGTCCGCACCGGGTCGGGGATCGCCGGCATCGGCGACAGGCCCTGCGTCAGCGCGCGGAAATAGAGCCCGGTGCCGCCGACGAAGATCAGCGCCCGTTCGGCGATCGCCGGATCGGCCATCACGCCGCGCACGTCGCCCAGCCAGCGCCCCGTCGAATAGGTCTCGCCCGGAGGGACGTGGCCGTAGAGCCGGTGCGGCGCCCGCGCCAGTTCCTCTTCGGAAGGTCTCGCGGTGAGGACGCGCAGCACGTCGTAGACCTGCATCGAATCCGCGTTGACGATGACGCCTCCGGTCTCCTCGGCCTTGCGCAGCGCAAAGGCCGACTTGCCGCTCGCGGTCGGTCCCGCTATCAACACGGCACGCCGGATTTCGTCCTCGCTCTTCACTTAATTTCTCCCAACAGGCACTGTGCTTCTAACCCCGATGAAAACGATCGTCACTCTGATTGCCAATACGGCCCGCGGCGCGCTGGCGCCGGACCTCGTCCGATCCGTCGAGGCCCCGCTTGCCGGCGCTCATGTCGACTGGCTCGCCGAGGGTGAAGCCGTCGACATCGTGCTGGAGAACCCGCTGACCAGCGACGACAGCGCGACCCTGGCGCAGGACCTCGTCCTTCGCCTTCACGGCCTTGCCATCGACTTCGCCATCCAGACGCTTGCGCCCGAGGACCGCCGCAAGAAGATCCTGATCGCCGACATGGATTCCACCATGATACGGCAGGAATGCATCGACGAACTCGCCGACGAGGCCGGGGTCGGCGCATACGTCGCCTCGATCACCGCGCGCGCCATGAACGGCGAGATCGGCTTCGAGGGCGCGCTGCGCGAGCGGGTCGCGCTGCTGAAGGGCCTGCCATCGAGCGTCATCGACCACGTCATCGCCACCCGCATCGAACTGATGCCGGGCGGTCCGGAACTGGTCCGCACCATGAAGGCGCACGGCGCCTGGTGCGCGCTCGTCTCCGGCGGCTTCACCGATTTCACCGGCCGCATCGCGGAGATGATCGGTTTCCAGGAAAACCGCGCCAACCGCCTGTTGCAGGAGGGCGGCGTACTGGTCGGCGAGGTCGCCGAGCCGATCCTCGGCCGCCAGGCCAAGGCCGACGCGCTGCGCGACATCGCCACCCGGCTGAACCTCACCCCGGCCGACGCCATCGCCGTCGGCGACGGCGCCAACGACCTCACCATGCTGGAACTTGCCGGCACCGGCGTCGCGCTGCATGCCAAGCCCTCCGTCGCCGCCCAGGCCGACATCCGCATCGACCACAACGACCTGACCGCCCTGCTCTACATCCAGGGTTATCGCCGCGACGAGTTCGTGCGGTGAGGACGCCGCGCCTCGAAACGGAGCGGCTGGTCCTGCGCCCCTGGGAAGAGCGCGACCGCGACCTGTTCTTCGAGATCAATTCCGACCCGGAGGTGATGGCGTTCTTTCCGTTCCGGCGCAATCGCGAGGAGGCGGACGAGTTCTTCGACCGCATGCTCGACGACCAGGAGACCAAGATCACCTTCCAGGCAGTCGAACTCAAGCGGACCGGCGATTGCATCGGCTTCTGCGGCTTGCACGAATGCACCATCGAGCCGCACTTCCCGCCCGGAACCGTCGAGATCGGCTGGCGGCTGGCGCGGCGCGCCTGGGGCAAGGGCTACGCCACCGAGGCTGCGATTGCGGCCCTTCGCTACGGCTTCGAGGAACTCGGCCTGCCCGAGATCGTCTCCTTCGCCGTCCATGACAATCGCCGCTCCACCGCGGTGATGAAGCGCATAGGCCTCAGGCGCGATCCGTCGAGCGATTTCGAATATGACACGATTCCCGACACCCATCCTCACATGAAGCGCCACGTCTGCTATCGGATGACGGCACAGGAATGGGAAATGACAAAGGGCGGCGATTAGCCGCCCTTTCGAATGCGTCGCGGATATCCCCGTCAGTCGAGCGGCAGCGTCGCGAAACGCAGTTCGCCGGTCTTCGAGGAGAGCATGAACAGCGCGTTGCGCCGGTTTTCCTCTTTCAGCTTGGCGATGGCGTCGGAGACCTCTTGCGGTGTCGTAACCGTTTCCTGCGCGATCTCGACGATCACCTCACCCGACTGGATGCCTTCGTCCGCCGCCGGCGAATCCGGCGCGACTTCCACGATGATGACGCCGTTCTCGACGCTCTCGTCGATTCCGAAGGCTTCGCGCTGCGTATCGTCCAGCGCGGCCAGTTTCATGCCGTAGAGATCGATCGTCTCCGTCTCGTCCGCCGGCGCGGCGTTGTCTTCGTCGTCCTGCGCCATGGCGAGGTCTTCGCTATCCTCCAGCCGGCCGAGCGTGATCTTCACGGTCATCCGCTCGCCCTTGCGGATCAGCGTCACGTCGACTTCCTTGCCGACAGGTTGGTCGGCGACGATGCGCGGCAACTGCCGCATGTCGCTCACTTCCTTGCCGCCGAACTCGACGATCACGTCGCCTGGCTGGATCGAGCCGTCGTCGACCGGGCCGCCCTTGACCACGCCGGCCACCAGCGCGCCCTTGGCGTCCTTCATGCCGAGGCTTTCGGCGATGTCTGCGGTCACCGCCTGGATGCGCACGCCGAGCCAGCCGCGCCGCGTCTCGCCGAACTGCACCAACTGCGAGATCACGCCTTCGGCAAGATCGGTCGGAATCGAGAAGCCGATGCCGATGGAACCGCCCGACGGCGAGATGATCGCCGTGTTGATGCCGATGACCTCGCCCTTCATGTTGAACAGCGGGCCGCCGGAGTTGCCGCGGTTGATGGCGGCGTCGGTCTGGATGTAATTGTCATAGGGGCCGGACTTGATGTCGCGCCCGATCGCCGAGACGATTCCGAGCGTCACCGTTCCGCCGAGCCCGAACGGATTGCCGATCGCCAGAACCCAGTCGCCCACCCGCATCTCGGTGGAATCGCCGAACGGCACCGGCTTCAGCACCTTGGCTCCCGGATCGATCTTCAGCACCGCGATGTCGGTCTTCGGATCGTGGCCGATGATCTCGGCCTTGATCGTCGTTCCGTCGTTGAAATTGACGCTGACCTCGTCGGCGCCCTCGATGACGTGGTTGTTGGTGACGACGATACCGGCCGCGTCGACGACGAAACCGGAGCCGAGCGACTGCACCTGATGCGAGCGCGGCGCCGTGCCGTTCTGTTGCTCGTCGAAGAACTCGTCGAAGAATTCCTGGAAGGGCGAGCCTTCCGGCACCTGGGGCGGCGGCACCTTGCTGTCGTCGCCGCCGACGGTCTGGGATGTGGAAATGTTGACGACTGAATCGACCAGTCGCGCCGACAGGTCGGCGACCGAGACCGGACCTTCCTGCGCCCTGGCGGGCGAAACGAACGCGCCCGTCGTTGCGAGCGCCGGAACGGCGACCGCCAGCGACAGGGTGGCCGCACGGGCCAGCCGCGACGTTTTCAGGGCAAGGGTGTCCAGTGTCATCGGAATTCCTCCATGGGATGACGCGCGCCGGCATGCGTTCCGGTCGTTCACTCGTTTGCGGAACATAAAGCGCGCCGCCCCGCGCACAAAGCGAAACTCACGCATAAGTGACGAGCGTGGCCGCTTTGTGAAATGGGACCCGGCTCAAACGTAGTGCGCCAGCCAGATCAGCGACAGGCCTGCGATGGCCGCGACGAGCCCCGCCCTGCGCAGATACTCGTCCGGCGTCTGCAGCAACATGGCCGCCATCTTCTTCGCGAACGGCGGAATGCCGCCGTAGAAGAAGCCCTCGATCACCAGCATGAGACCGAGGGCCGTAAGGAACAGCGCCATATGAGACGCCTACTGGGCAGGAGCCGCGACAGGCGGTTCGCCGTCCGCGTTCCTGAAGAACCGGAAGAACTCCGAGTTCGGCGACAACACCATCGTCGTGCCCGAGTTCTCCAGCGCCCGCTGATAGGCGGCCATCGAGCGGTAGAACTCGAAGAACGCCGGATCGGCGCTGAAGGCGTCGGCAAAGATCTTGTTGCGCTTCGCGTCGCCCTCGCCGCGCAGGATTTCGGACTCGCGCCGCGCTTCGGAGACGGTTTCGACGACCTGGCGGTCGGCGACGGCGCGAATGCGGCTCGCCGTTTCGCGTCCGCGGGCACGGATGCGCTCTGCTTCGGCCAGGCGTTCGGCCTTCATGCGGTCGAATGTCTGCTGCGAAACCTCCGCTGTCAGGTCGGTGCGCACGATGCGCACGTCCTCGACCGTCAGCCCGAGCGACTGCGCGTCCGGGCGAATCAGGTCGCGCACTTCGCGCATCATTTCCGCGCGTTCCGCCGACAGCGCGGCCTCGAAGGAGCGCAGGCCGTAGATACGGCGCAGCGCCGCGTCGAAGCGGGTCCGCAACCGGGCGGCGGCCGACGTCAGGTCGCCCGAAACCGTTTCGCGGAACCTGCGCGCATCGGTGATCCTGAAGATGAGGAAGGCGTCGACCTCGTAGAAACGGCCGCCCGAGACCTGCACCGGCGGCTGATCCATCAGATCGAGGCGCAGCAGGCGATCTTCGATGATCTGCACCGTGTCGAAACCGGCGAAGGCGAACGGCGCCTTGAAGTAGAGGCCGGGCTCGGTCTTCACGTCCTGGATTTCGCCGAACCGCAACACGATCGCCTGCTGGCGCGCGTTGACGACGAAGATTGAGGCATAGACCGTGACCAGCACGATCGCGACCAGTATGCCGATGATTGTCAGACGATTGGTGTTCATTGCTGCACGCCTCCGTCGCCGTTCGTCGTCGTAGTCGTCGTGCGGCGGTTCTGGACTTCAGGCAGTGGCAGGTAGGGCACGACGCCCTGGCCCTTGCCGTCTTCGTCCAGGATGATCTTGCTGGAATCGCCCAGCACGCGCTCCATCGTTTCCAGGTACAGGCGCTTGCGCGTCACCTCTGGCGCCAGCTTGTACTGTTCGTAGATGGAGGTGAAGCGCTGCGCCTCGCCTTCTGCTTCCTGCACGACGCGGGTCGCATAGGCGGCCGCGTCTTCGCGGACCTGCGCCGCATCGCCGCGCGCCGCGCCCAGCTTCTGGTTCGAATACTGGTTGGCTTCCTCGCGGAACTGGTCCTCGTTCTGCTCGGCGCGCTGCACTTCCTCGAACGCGTCCGCCACTTCGCGCGGCGGCGCCGCGTCCTCGATGGAGACGGTGTTGATCTGCATGCCGGCGCCGTATTCATCGAGCGTCGTTTGCATCGAGGTGCGCACCTCGTCGGCGATTGCCGCGCGGTTGTCGCGGAACACGTCCTGTACCGGACGGCGGCCGACGATCTCGCGCATCGCGCTTTCGGCCACCTGGCGCACCATTTCATCCGGCGCCGCCACGTTGAACAGGTAGGACGCCGGATCGATCACCGAGTAGAGCACGGCGAAACGCACGTCGACGATGTTCTGGTCGCCCGACAGCATCAGGCCCGAATCCTGGCCGACAGTGCTGCCGCCGACGGCGATCTGCTTCTCGACGATCTGCACCTTCTCGACCGTTTCGATAGGCCACCAGTGAAAATGCAGTCCCGGTCCGGACAATTCCGTCTTGGGTTTGCCGAACACCAGTTCCACGGCGCGCTCGTCAGTGTCGACCTGGTAGAAGGCCTGCAGCCCGTAAAGCACGAGCAGGCCGATTCCGATTAGGCCGAACAGTGCCGGGCTCGCGCCGCCGCCGCCGGGCATGGCGCGTTTGAGACGGTCCTGTCCCTTGCGAATGATTTCCTCGAGATCCGGCGGTTGTCCGCCGCCTCCGCGCTGCGGTCCGCGTGGTCCCGAAGGTCCCTGGCCCCACGGGCCTCCTCCGCCATTATTGCCGCCGCCGCCCCAAGGGCCGCCGCCGCCACCGTTCTGATTGCTCCAGGGCATCCATTTCCTCTCAAATGGTAAAAGACCGCCGGATGACGCATCCGGCGGCGTTCTCAACCTGTTATAGGAATGCGCGAAGAGGCTTTCAACGCGCATCTTGCCTTTTTCGTGAAACCCGCGAGCTGAGGCGCTACACGTTCTCGAGGATGATGTGCCCGACGGCCGTGTTCGACGCCGGCACGTGGTAATGCCGGTGCACCTCGCGCACCTCGTCGTTCAGCGCGCCGCGCATGACGTGCCACATCACCATCTCCACACCCTCGGAGCCGGCCTCGCGCAGATATTCCACATGCGGAATGCGGCTGGCGGCGACCGGGTCCTCGGTCAGGAGGTCGAGGAAACGGTTGTCCCATTCCGGATTGATCAGCCCGGCGCGCTTGTACTGCAGCTGGTGGCTCATGCCGCCGGTGCCGAAGACCATGACGTTCAGGTCCTCGTCGAAGGACTCGACCGCCTTGCGCACCGCCTTTCCCAGATTGTAGCAGCGATTGCCGGTCGGCGCCGGATACTGCACCACGTTGACCGCCAGCGGGATGACCTGGCACGGCCATTCCTCGTCCGGGCCGGTCTCGCCGAACATCACCGACAGCGGTACGGTCAGGCCGTGGTCGACTTCCATCTCGTTCATGATGGTCATGTCGAACTCGTCGAGGATCAGCGACTGCGCGATGTGGCTGGCCAGCTTCTGGTGGTTCTTGACCACCGGCACCGGGCGCGGGCCCCAGCCCTCGTCGGCCGGCTGGAACTCGGCCGCGCATCCGAGCGCGAAAGTCGGGATGCAGGACGCGTCGAACGCCGTGCAATGGTCGTTGTAGACGAGGAAGATCACATCGGGCGTGTTTTCCTTCATCCATGCGCGCGACTTCTCGAACCCCTTGAAGACGGGCTGCCAATAGGGCTGGTCGGTGATGTGGGTGTCCATCGCCACGCCGATGGCGGGCACGTGGGAACAGCCGACGCCTGCGGTTATACGAGCCATTATTTGTCTTCCCATTCCGATTTGTAGCGGTTGCCCTCGATGGAGCGGCCGCCCTTGAGCATCATGTCGCGGTATTCGTCGCGGCCCATGCCTGTCATCAGGCCGGCGAGCCCCTGGAAGTTGATGCCGTGATAGGCCGCGAGCTTGGCCGTGTAATAGACGTTGCCGCCCAGTTCGAGCATCCGGTTCCAGTCCTGTTCGACGACCGCCTTGCGCTGCTCCGCCGACATCGGGAACTTGTCCAGATAGGCGTCCGGGTCAGCGGTGTAGGCATCGCGCCCGGCCTGCTTGCCCAGCGAGATGCAGAACTGGTTCAGATGGTATCCCTCGCGGGACTTGTCCGCGTCGAACACGATCGTCCCCGGAATGTCCTCATAGTCCTTTTCCATGGCTGACGAATGTCTCCTCGTTTCCGGATATCCGGTATTTTACCGGTTACCCGTTCTAAAGGCGCTTTAATAATGCACTTATTTGCGATGAGAAGCCCCGAGTCTCAAAATGAAAGACTCCGACATAAAACTTATACGGGATTTCGTCTCTGCCCCGTCAGCCCGCGCGTCGCTCGTAGGTGACGAACCGCGTCGGAAAGCTGTCCTTCTCGCCGGCGGGAACGTCCTCCTCCTCGACGACGTCCCAGATGTCCGGGTCGATCGGCGGAAAACCGGTGTCGCCCTCGACCTCGGCTTCGACATGCGTCACGTAGAGCATGTCGGCGAAGGCCGCCGCCTGGGCGTAGATCTCGCCGCCGCCGATGATGAAGATCTCGTCGGCGAGCGGTTCGTCGGGATTGTCGGGATCGGGCTCCGCGCTTTCGAGCCAGGCCGTCGCCAGTTCGATCGCCGCGTCGAGCGAGCCGACCCGCATTGCGCCGTCGGTGTCCCAGTCGTAATTGCGCGTCACGACGATGTTCAGCCGGCCCGGCAGCGGCTTGCCGATGCTCTCGAAGGTCTTGCGCCCCATGATGACCGGCTTTCCCATCGTCAGCGCCTTGAAGCGCTTCAGGTCCGAGGACAGCCGCCACGGCATGTCGCCGTCGCGCCCGATCACGCCGTTCCGCGAAACGGCGACGATGACGGAGACGATCGGACGGAGTGCGCTCACGGACGGACCGGCATCGCCAGCAGCACGTCGAAATCCTTCTCGGGCCAGAAGTTTTCCTTCTCCATCTCGAAGGTCGTCGGCCCGGTCTTCTTCACGCCCTCGCCGCAGAACGAAACCAGGTTCTCGGCCGAGCCCTTGTCGACGATGATCCGCAGGTGCCCGATCGGCTCGCCCCAGTTGCCGCCCGTCGACAGCACGTAGGACAGCCAGCGCTGGGTGAAGCCGTAGCCGCTCTTCGCCTTCTCCTCCTCCTGCCGCTTGCGCAGCGCCGACAGGAAGCTGTCGTCGATGCAATACCTGTCCTCGTATTGCTTCAGCTGGTCCTTACCCTCATCCTCGGCGAAATAGACGTCCACCGTGCCGCCGACGGCCGGCGTGTATTCGTGATGCACCTTGATCTCGGCCTTTGCGGGAAATTTCATCCGCCACCAGTAGGCCGATTTCAGCGTCCACACCGGCGTCAGGCCCTGTTCGTATTGCCCGGTCTCCGGATCATGGGTCGCAAGCACCATCCCTCGCGCGACGAGATCGGCGATCTGCTCCTGGGTGAGATGGGATGAGTCGAGTCCGTCGCCATATTCGTCGAGCGGCGTGACCGGAAGGCCGGCGGCGGTGAGGACGTCGGTCACGTCGATGCCGTAGGCCCAGGCGCGCTGCTGCAGTTCCGGCTGGATCGGCTGCCCGTCGACCTCGACAGTGAAGCCCATGAAATTGTCGTCGAGGCGCGGGATGGAGATGTCGCTGAACGGGTCCATCACGATGTCAGGCATCGGAAAGGCGACCACCGTCTCGACGTCGTAGTCGGCATTGTTGCGGAACACGTAGTCCACCCGCACTTTCTCGATGGAGAGATAGAGCGTCTCGTCCGCGATTGCGACGACGTCATTGCGTCCGTAGACGAGCCCGCCCGCGCCGATTTCCGCCGTCGTGTCGTTGGCGACCGCGGGCGCGGTCAGTGCAAGCAGAAGCGCGGCGCCAGCCGCGGCAAGCGATTGCCCGCTCATACCGCCACCGGGGCCTTGATATGCGGGAGCGGGTCGTAGCCGGTAATCTCGAAATCCTCGAAGACGAAATCCAGCAGGTCGTCCGCCTTCCGCTTGATGTCCAGTTTCGGCAGCGGGCGCGGTTCGCGGGCGAGCTGGGTCTTCACCTGCTCGAAATGGTTCGAATAGAGATGCGCGTCGCCGAGCGTGTGCACGAAATCGCCCGGCTCGTATCCCGTCACCTGCGCCACCATGTGCGCCAGCAGGGCGTAGGAAGCGATGTTGAACGGCACGCCGAGGAAGATGTCCGCCGAGCGCTGGTAGAGCTGGCACGACAGCTTTCCGTCCGCGACATAGAACTGGAACAGGCAATGGCACGGCGGCAGCGCCATCTGGTCGACCTGCGCCGGGTTCCACGCCGTGACGATGTGCCGGCGCGAGAACGGGTTGTTGCGGATGCCGTCGACCAGTTTTGCGATCTGGTCGACCGTCCCGCCATTCGGCGCCGGCCACGAGCGCCACTGGTATCCGTAGATCGGGCCGAGATCGCCGTTCTCGTCGGCCCATTCGTCCCAGATGGAGACGCCGTTCTCCTTCAGCCACGCGATGTTTGTGTCGCCCTTCAGAAACCACAGCAATTCGTAGACGATCGAGCGGATATGCAGCTTCTTGGTCGTCAACAGCGGAAAGCCTTCCGAAAGATCGAACCGCATCTGGTAGCCGAATATCGAGCGCGTGCCGGTGCCCGTCCGGTCGCCCCGGTCGGTGCCGTTTTCCATCACGTGGGACATCAGGTCGAGATATTGCCGCATGGCATCAATTGGCATGATTCCGGCGCCTTCGTCACGCCGGATGTTTGCATGCTCACAAGAGAACAGGCTCCCGAACCGAAAAAACCTCCGCGGACGGAGGCTTGCGTTCGGTCTCGCGGGTGGCGATCAGAGATCGCCGAGTTTGCCCAGGTGCTTGGCGACGAGATAGTAGAAGGTGACACGGTGCTTGTTGCGGTCGCCGGCCATCTGCTCGCACACCTTGGCGATCACCTCGTCGGACGCCGCCTGGTTGGTCGAGCCGAGCTTCCTCTCGCACCATTTCTCGCGCACCCGCGCCAGTTCGCTCGGGTCGGAACACGAGACCAGCGAGGAATCGCGGCTGCGCAGCGCAATGCCGAGATGCTTGGCGATCTTGTCGACCACGCCCGCATCGGCGCCCGCGTCATAGCGCTTCACGTCTTCGAGATATTCGCTCATGGCCTGTCCCTCTCTTCGCAATCTGGTGTGCCGAAACCGAAGCCGCAAGAGCCGGTCACGAATGCCGGCGCTCCGCAAAAAACTGTCCGGGAGGGCTTCCGCAAAGTCAAGCCGACCCTTTGTAATCTCCGCCGAAAGCGCCTATATGTCGGGTGCCGGGCAACCGGCTATGACAATAAACTGGCGTTGCAATAAGCCATTCGGACCCGGGGGCGGTACCCGGCGCCTCCACCACAAACGGCCCGCGCGGACCGCTTGTGATGGGGGCGAAATAGGATCGACGAGGGTGTAAAGAGCGTTCTTTTGTTCGGCATGATACCGCCGTTATCGGGTCAATCTAGTAGTTGCAAACGACAACTATGCAGAGGCACGTCTCGCTGCCTAATGGCGGTGCGATAGCTTCAAATTAAGTCCCAGGGGGTTGCACTCCTGGGCGGGGTCCGGAGGCACCTGGCAACAGAAGCCTCCACTTTCCCTCCTCCTGCCACTTTATCTTTACGCTGCGGAACGGTGAGCACGCCAAGCCACTTGACCTGCGGGCGCGAAAAAAGCACATCATGAAGCGCCGTGAGACGATCCGAAGGGCTGCGTGTGCGATGACCGAAGACATGATCCGCTATGACATTCTGGTGCAGAATGCTCTACGCGGCGTGATCCGCAAGGTATTGACGGAGGTGGCCCGGACCGGACTTCCGGGAAATCATCATTTCTTCATCACCTTCGTCACCAACGCGCCGGGCGTGAAGGTCTCGAATCGCATGCGCGAGCAGTATCCCGAGCAGATGACGATCGTGTTGCAGCACCAGTTCTGGGACCTCGATGTCTCGGAAAACGCGTTCGATGTCGGCCTGTCTTTCGCCGACGTGCCGGAAAAACTGCATGTCCCCTATTCGGCGATTCGCGGCTTCTACGATCCTTCGGTGAATTTCGAGCTCGAATTCGACGTCGAGAACGCCGATACACTGGCAGTCGTGCCGGAGGCCGAGGACGAAGCCGAAGCCAAGGACGCCCCGGCGGCCGAAACCGCGAAATTGCGGGCCGCGCCGCGCAAGAAGAAGGCCGACAAGGGTGACGGCGACGATCCCGCGCCGAACGGCGGCGCCGATGTCGTCTCGCTCGATTCCTTCAGGAAGAACAAGTAGCCGGTCCGGCCAATGGCCGTCCGCAAGCACTCCGTCACCATCTCCGGTCACCGCACCTCGTTTTCGCTCGAGGACGAGTTCATGGCGCTGCTCAGGCAGGCGGCCGACCTGTCCGGCCGTTCGCTTGCCGGGTTGATAGCCGAGATCGACGAGGCCAAGCCCCGCGATTCGAACCTTTCGTCGGCGCTCCGCGTTTATGTGCTGAAACAGGCTCTTGCCGGCCGCGCTCACTGAACCGGCGGCAAATCGCGCCGGATCACCTGTCCCGGCAGGAACTCGTTCAGGCGCTCCATATCGATGATCTGCGGAATGCTCGTGCCGGAGGGCTCGGCCGTGTCCCCCGTCTCCGCGCCGCCTCCCCGGTTCGGCTCGCCGGCATCAAGCCGTCGCGCCACTTCCGCCGCCGCCGCCGCCTCCGCTTCCTGCGCCCGCGCCGTGCGTTCGTCCTCCAACGCCCTGAGGCGCGTTTCCTCGAAACTCTGCAGCCTCATGCGCTTGCGATAGGTGAACAGTTGCACCTCGCGCCGCAAACGCTGCTTCTCCAGAAGCCGCGCCTGCAGCGCCTCGACACGCGCCTGTTCGCGCTCCAGCGCCCGCTGCGTCAGGAACCCCGTCACTGGCCCGAAGTCGCGTTCCACCGTGAACCCGTCCTCTTCCGCCGACCGGAAGGCAAGCGTGATTTCCGGTTGCGGGCCGGCCGCGGCTTCCTCGCCCGGATCGAAACCGAGCCGTGCCCGGCCCGAGATGACGCCGCTCACCAGAGTGGCGCCCGCGTCGGCGTCGATCGACAGCGCGCCGGCCTTCGCCGTCGCGTTTGCGATCCGCATCTCGCCGTTCGTCACCGTCACCGGGTAGTCCGCCGCCGGCAGGTCCGCCGTCCCGGTCAGGAACGCCTGCGTGGCGATCTCCCGGATCTGGTCCGGCGTGATCTCGTGGCCGATCGCGTCCGCCTTCGCGATCATCGGCGCAAAGCCGCCCGCGTTGAGCCCGTTCACCGTCAGCGGCCCGGTCGACAGCACGCCGGAGCCGGTCAGCGATGTCAGCAGCGCCTCGTTGGAGCCGCCATTGCCGGTCAGCTGCAGCGCGAAATCGGTCTTGCCGGCGATCGTGTCCCTTGTCGGCGGCAGCAGCGAGGCGGTCGCCACGTCGTCGCCCGATAGCTGCGCGTTGAGAACCAGCGTTCCGTCGGTGTTCTGCAGGTCGATCAGGCCGGCGACCTTGCCGCCGCCAAAGCCGCCCGCGATGTCGCGCAGCGCCATTTCACCGCCGCGATAGACGAGGGTTGCCGAGAGGTCGGACATGTTCTCGTTGCCCACCGGCAGCGTCACGTCCATCGCCTTCAGCCCGATTTCCACGTCATGATCGGGCAGGATCGGCGGGCCGAACTCCATCGCCAGCGCGTCCTCGGCGGTCGCGCCGAGGATCGATGCCGCGGCATCGCCGCTGATGATCGCGAAGATCTGGCCGGCGTCGAGCGTCTCGAACGCCATGTCGCCGCGCACCGTCGGAACCGCCCCGGTCGTGTCGACCGTCAGTTCGCCGGTCGTCTTGGCGCCGTTCAGCGTCGCATTGATGTCGCGCAGCACCGCCTTGCCCTTGCGCCACGACAGCGCCGTCTGGATGTCGGCGGTCGTGCCGAGCCCCATTCCCGGCAGGCCGTAGCCGAGCGCCATCATCCACGGCTCGATGTCGGCGCTCTCGACCAGCGCGTTGCCGGTGAACCCTGTCGACAGGATGTCCGACGTCGTCACGCCCTCGAAATCGGCGAGCATGTCCTCGCCGATGAGCGTAACGACCGTCTTCATGCCGTCCGACAGGCTGCCGTTCATCTCCGCCTGCATCCGCACCGGTCCGGCGCTCTCGACCGGAAAGGTGGAAAGCCCGAGCTGGTTGAACAGCCGCTCGGCGATCGGGTTGTCGAACGACGCGTTGAGGGAGACCGCCGCCGCTTCCGCATCGTCGAGGCTGCCCTTGGCCGTGCTGGTCAGCGACAATTTCGTTCCGCCTGCTTCGCCGGAGACCGACAGGCTCGCCTCGCCGGCAAGCTTCTGCTTGAATGCCAACGCGCCCACGACGTCGAGCCGCGTGCCGTCGAATACCCGTCCATTGCGCGCCGCGATCTCCGCCAGCGCGGAAAGCGGCCGGGCGTCGGGAAACTGCCGCGACAGCCCGGCGACCAGCTGCGCGCCGTTATCGGTCAGCACCGTGGCGTCGATGCCCGCATGCATCCCGTCCGCCCGGCGGTCGAGGCTCGCCGTCGCCGATACGGATGCGCCGTAGAGCCCGGAAAGCGACAGCCGGTCGATCTCCGTCCTGGTGTCGCGCGAGCGGATCGCGGCCTGCAGCGTCTCCAGCTTCACGCCGAGGATGTCGGGCTGTTTCAGGTCGAGCGCCACGTCGAGATCGTGGTCGGCGTAACGCGCCGCGCCGTCCTGTCCGACGAACACGGTGGCGAGTGCCTGCAGCGTGTCGAAGTCGATCGCCTCGCCCGAAAGCTCGACGTCCAGCGTCGAACGCCGGTCAGGCTCGGAAACGCGCGTCAGCGATCCGCGCATCCGCGCCGGCCCGAGGATCACTTCCAGGTCCTGCACGTCCTGGCGTACCGGCGTGATGTCGACCTTCGCCGCGAAGCCCGCATTGTCGAGCCGGCGGATCGGTTCGTCCGCAGCGCCGGTCAGCCATGTCGCCAGCCCCGAAGGCTGGCGCGAGGCGACCAGCAGATTGCCTGCGAAACTTGCCTGGTTCTCCTTGCCGGCGTCGCCGAGCGGCATCTGCAGAGTGCCATCGGCCTCGATCGCCGTGCGCCCCGGCAGCTCGGCGGTGAACCTGGAGACCTTCCAGCGCCGCCGTGCGTCGGCCCCGCCGCTGTCGTCGGGCGCCGCCGCCAGCCTGATGTCGCGGATCGTCGTGTCGCCGGCGACGATCGCCGGCAGGTCGACGTCGATCGAACCGGGGATCGGCGGAAACGGCAGCGCCGCCAGCATCGCCTGCACCCGCGCCAGCCGGTCGGAGAATGAGACCGCCGGCTTCTGATCGGCCTGCGGCTGCTCCGCTCCCGTCTCCGCGAGCGTCACCTGCGTCCCCTTGACCTCGACATGGTAGCGAGGCTCGGCGCCGCCGGTGATCCCGGCCGAACCGGTGACCACGTAGGGATCTTTCGGATCGCCGAACTCGCCGCGATACTCGGCGACGCTGACCGCGCGCGGCGAGGCCGAGAACCTGCCTTGCACGACGTAGCGGTCCATCGCCATGGCGGCCAGCGGCCGGATTGTGAAACTGCCGTTATACGGCCCGGTATCCGTCGGCTCCGGCTCCGCGACGCGGCCTTCGACGGCGATCTCGATGCCCGCGAGCGGCAGCTCCAGATTGGTGCGCAGCGAGAAGCCCTCCTTCGACAGCGCGCCGGTGTTGATCCGGAAGCTGACCGGCGTGCGGTCCAGCGTTCCCTCGCCGTCGATGCGGTACGGGCCGTAGAGATTCTCGGCCGAGACCGAGGCATTCAGCCCGTCCACCATCCAGGTGCGGCCGGCGACCCGGTCGTCCAGCACCATCGTCGCGTCGATGATGCGGGCGTTTTCCAGCGTCACCTGCGCCGGGCTCACAGGGCTGTCATCCGGCAACGGCCAGTCCGGCAGACCGCGCTCGTTCAATTCGAGCGTGATCGTTGGCTTCACCAGCCGCATGTCGAAGATCAGCACCTCGCCGGAGAGAAACGGCGCCAGTTCGGCATCCATGGAAAAGCGTTCGGCGACAACCAGCGGCTTGTCGGCCGGGCCGACGCGCACGTCCTCGAAGGTTACCGACGGAAAAGGCAGCAGCCGCGCCTTGGCGTCGCCGGCGACCGTCACCGGCTGGCCGAGAATGCGCGACGCCTCGCGCTCGAAATCGCTGCGGTACTCGGTCCAGTTGATGAAATACGGCGCGACCAGCGCTGCGATCAGCACCAGCACGACGAGACCGCCGACTATGACAAACAGGCGTGCCAGCTCACTGCTCCGATCATCGCGTTGCCCTCCCGTCGCGCGGCGCAACGAGTCGGATTGTGCGCGTCACGGCGTCAAGATCAAGGCGTATGGCAGCCCGTGACCGCTACAGCCGGACAATTTTACCGGGATTCATGATGTTGTCGGGGTCGATCGCCCGTTTGATCGACCGCATCACGTCCACCGCGCCGCCCAGTTCCAGTTCCAGGAACTTCATCTTGCCCTGGCCCACCCCGTGCTCGCCGGTGCAGGTGCCGCCCATCGCCAGCGCGCGCAGGTTCAGCCGCTCGACGAAGGTCTCCAGCGCCTCGATTTCCTTCGGATTGGTGTCGTCGACCAGCACCGAGACGTGGAAATTGCCGTCGCCCGCATGGCCGACGATCGGCGCAATCAACCCGTTTTCGGCGATGTCGGCTTCCGTTTCGGCGATGCAGTCGGCCAGTTGCGAGATCGGCACGCAGACGTCGGTCGCCACCGCCTTGGCGCCCGGCCGCAGGCCGATACACGCCCAGTAGGCGTCATGGCGCGCCTGCCAGAGCTTCGCCCGCTCTTCCTCGCGCGTCGACCAGATGAAACCCGAACTGCCGAGATCGGCCGCGATTTCGCCGAAGGTCTCGGCCTGTTCCTTCACGCCGGCGTCGGTGCCGTGGAATTCCACGAACAGGCAGGGCGAGACCGGCAGGTCGAGCTTCGAATAGGCGATCATCGCCTGCATCTGCAACGCGTTGACCAGTTCGATGCGGGCGACGGGAATGCCCATCTGGATCGTCGTGATCACCGCCCGGCTCGCCGCGTCGAGCGTCGGGAACGGGCACACGCCCGACGAGATCGCCTGCGGAATGCCCTGCAGCCTGAGCGTCAGCGCGGTGATGACGCCGAGCGTGCCCTCCGAGCCGACCATCAGCCGTGTCAGGTCGTAGCCCGCCGCGCTCTTGCGCGCCCGCTTCGCGGTGGTGATCTTGCGCCCGTTCGGCAACACCACGTCGAGCGAGATCACGTTGTCGCGCATCGTGCCGTAGCGCACGGCATTGGTGCCGGAGGCGCGCGTCGCCGCCATGCCGCCGAGGCTGGCGTCAGCGCCGGGATCGATCGGGAAGAACAGGCCGGTGTCGCGCAGATAGTCGTTCAGCGCCTTGCGCGTGATGCCTGGCTCGACGGTGCAGTCGAGATCCTCTGCATGCACGGCCAGCACCCGGTTCATCCGGCTGACGTCGATCGAGATGCCCCCGGCCGGCGCGTTGACATGGCCTTCCAGCGACGTCCCGGTGCCGAACGGCACGACCGGCGCCTTGTGCTCGGCGCAGACCTGCACGGCCTCCTGCACCTCGTCGGCGTTTTCCGCGAAGATCACGCCGTCGGGCAGTTGCGAAGGAATGTAGGTGGTGGTGTGGGAATGCTGGCGGCGCAGCGCCTCGCCTGTCGAGAACCGTTCGCCGAACCGCTGTTTCAGGATCTGCAACGCCAGCGCGATACCGCTTTCGTTGCGTTCTGCTGGCTTGATGTCGCTGAGGGCCACGGGAACCTCCGTCACGTCCGCGCCCCGTTTGCCCGCAAGGCCGCGAAACCTAATGTAATTGATATGCCGTCTTCTAGGCCCGGCGCCGAACCTTCGCAACCGAAAGCCCGCGGCCTTTAGTCGTAATGGTTGGCAATCACGGCTTCGGCGATTTCCGTCGTGTCTATGATGCCGACGATATTCTCCGGCCGCGGCACCACGCCCGGTCCGCCGACCACGATCGCATAGGAGCGGTTGCGCTGGCTCATGCGCGAGATGATCGAGTTCAGGATGTGGGTCTGCGAAGCGATCACGTAGTCGCTCGACAGGATTTCGCGCAGCGTCTGGTGCGCGAAACGGTCGGGCATGTAGGGGATCGTGCCCAGGCGCACGAAACCGGCGATGCGCTGCCCGTCGGCGGCGATCACATGCATCGGCCCGTCGTGCTTCGCCACTTCGGCGATCGCGTTGGCGATCGGCATATCGACCGGCAGGACGATGAAGTTGCGCGCCATCAGTTCCTTGGCCTGGCGCACCAGGTACATGTTGGTATGCCGGTTCTGCGGAATCGGCCGGGCCCGATGCCGCAGCTTGATCGTGTAGATCGTGTCGGAGATCAGCCAGCGCCGCACGCCCACGGCGATCGCCACTGCCAGGACCAGCGGCACGATGACGTTGTAGTCGCGCGTCATCTCGAAGATCATGACGATGGCGGTCATCGAAGCGCCCGTCGCGCCGCCGGCCATGGCGCCCATGCCGACGAGGGCGAATTCCGCCGGGTGGAAGTTGTGTTCGGGGAACAGCATTGTGCCGAGCACGCCGACCGCGCCGCCGAGCGACGCGCCGATGAACAGCGACGGCGAGAAAACGCCGCCCGACGCGCCCGACCCGAGGCTGATCGACGTCGCGGCGACCTTGGCCACCAGCAGGAAGACCAGCAGCGCCAGCGTGTAGGGGGTCGAGTTGAGGATATCCTGGATGGTGGCGTAACCGACGCCCATCGTATGGTAGGCGCCGGTCGCCAGGAAGAAACCGTAGCCGAGCACGCCGAGCATCAGCATGCCGATGATGTTTTGCGTGTACTCGTTGCCGGGCAGCTTCGGGAACGTGTCCTCGCACCAGGCAAGCGAGCGGATGAAGGCCCACGCGGTCACGCCCGCCAGCGCGCCGAGCAGCGCGAAGCCGGTCAGTTGCACGTAATCGACCGCCGCGTGCATCGGCACGTCGGCCAGCGGCACGATGAAGGCCGGGTCGAGGCCGAAGGCTATGCGCCCGGCATAGGTCGCCGTCGCGGTGGCCACCACGACCGGCAGGAAGGTGCGGTTGGAGACTTCCGGCAGCAGCATTTCCACCGCGAACAGCACCCCGCCGAGCGGCGTGTTGAAGGTCGCGGCGATGCCCGCGCCGGCGCCGGCCGAAAGCAGCGTGATCTTCTCCCAGCGCGCCAGGTTGAGCGCGCGCGCGATGGTCGAGCCGAAGGATGCGCCGATCTGGATGATCGGGCCCTCGCGCCCCACCGACGCGCCCGAGCCGATCGAGATCGCCGAGGCGAGCGATTTCACGATCGCGACTGCGCCGCGCACGTTCCCCTTGTTGTGGTAGATCGCGTACATCACCTCAGGCACGCCATGACCCTTGGCTTCCGGCGCGAAGGTCTTGACCAGGAACACCACGATCAGGCCGCCGATGACCGGCGCCAGGATGATGAACGGTCCGAACGGGCTGGCCGGGTCGAATTGGTTGGCGTCGTAGACCGTCGAGAACTTCCCGAAGAAGAACAGGTTGTGGACGAGCGAGATCATGATGCGGAAAATCACCGCGCCCGCGGCGGCGACGAGACCGATCACGAAGGCGATGACACAGAGCATCGCCACGCTGAGGACCCGGGATTCGGCTTTCTGCGGATTGGGATCGGCGGCGCCTTCAGGGCTTGCGGCGCCAACTGGAGAAGTCTGTTCGGTGGACGACATGGTCTTGACGTTCAGCGTATACGGTTTCGGCCGGCCATGATCGGTCGGAGGAGGTGACGATCCTTCGGACAACGCGGAAGGCTATCCAGCCAATAAATCCCGCCGGAGTCCGGAGAACGGTCCCGTTCCTGAACCCGCAAGCCCTGAAAATCAAGCGATTGGGCGATATTCCCGCAGTTCTTTGCGCCGTTTCGCGCCGATAACGGCGCCGATCGAATCGCGATACGCCGGACCGCGCGAACCGTCCGCCCAATGCCGGCCGACGGCCGGTATCCGCGTGGCCATTCGCAAGCACGATTTCCGTGCATGGACGGGAGCGGATCCCGGCCCGGAATTCGCAAGGTTAACGGGTGGTTCACCAGTTTCGGCGATTCTTGGAAAGTGGTGGGGAGGCGTGCCGGCGTGCGGCCGCGTCCCGCTCGTTTTCAGGGGACGTCATGGGCAGCAGTCAGGACAACAGACCACCGGCAGTATTGCCGGATTCGGCGACGTTGATCGACTATCGGCAGTTGGTGTCGATTGCCGCCGACTGGATTTGGGTTACCGACAGGGAACACAGGTTCATCTACTTCGCGGGAGCCGTCGAGGAAGTCACCGGCGTCGTGCCGGAAGAGATGATCGGCATGTCGCGGAAGGACATCTTTCTCTCCAGCGAGAATGATCGCGAGAAATTCACCGCCCATCTCGAACTGCTTGATCGGCACGAGTCGTTCCGCGACTTCATCTACAGGTTCACCGATCCCAAGGGCGTCGACCATTGGATAGCGGTCGACGGCCATCCGGTCTTCGACGCCGAGGGTGCCTTCCAGGGCTATCGCGGCGTCGGGCGAAGTCTCGGCGGGGTGCTGTCGATGCTGGCCGAGGTGGACGAAACCCGCAGCGAGAACCGGCGGCTGCACGATATTCTGGACGCAAGCCTCGATGCGATCAGTTCCGGCGTCGTGATCTATGACGAAAACGACCGGCTGATTTACGCCAACGATGCGATGCGTCGGCTCTATTCTCCGATCGCGGATTTGCTGGTGCCGGGGACCGCGCTAGTCGACATCCAGCGCGCAACCCTCCTCCGCACGGTCTACGAAGACGATCGCGACTTTAGCGGTGATGCTGAAAAACTCGTTGCCGAACGCGTTGCAAAACAGCATCTCGAACAATTCCAGGTGGTTGTCCAACTCGCCGACGGCCGGTGGTGCCAACTGGAGAACAGGCGGCTGGCGGACGGGTTGACCGTGAGTATCCGCTCGGACGTCACGCAGATGAAACGGCACGAACAGGAACTGACCGCGGCCAAAACCGAGGCCGAACAGTCCTTCGAGGTGTTGCAGACCATCCTCGACGAAATCCCTATGGGCATCATCGTTTACGACGAAAGGGAGGAATACCTCCTGTCGAACGAGACCCTGCGGTCCGACCAGCCGAACATGATCCCCGCAATGCAACCAGGGAAAACGCTCAAGGAGGCAATCGAACACGCGCATTCCAGTGGCTTGTGGCGAAGCTCCGGCAGTCAGGAAATGGACGAACTCTACGACTCCGATCCCGAGGAATGGAAACGGCGCAAATACGCGGAATACCAGCCCGATTTTTTTGAGGCCATGCGCCTGTCTCCCGCCGGGTCGTGGTTCAAGACCGTCAACGTCAGGACCGACAGCGGCCTGCTGATCGGCCTCCGCATGGACGTTACCGAGCTGAAGAACCAGCAGGCAGCGCTCGCCGAGCGGCTGCGCGAGAACGAGCTCTACCAGAACATCATCGATGCGATTCCCGCCGCCGTCTACGCAAAGACGACGGACCTGAAATTCGTCTATGCGAACTCCGCTTGGGAAAACATCGCCGGCATGCCGATCGAACAGGCGATCGGTCTGACCGACCACGACATCTTCGGGGAAGCCGGGCTCGAATTCATGGACTCCGACCGCCTGGTTCTCGAAACCGGCGAGGTCCAGCAGGTCGAGGAGATCGGCGCCTACGAGGACGGCACGCCACATCACCGCCTTGCGCGCAAGAGCATGGCGCACGGTTCCGACGGTTCCATCTATCTCGTCGGCGTCACCACCGATATCAGCGAATTGAAGGCGCGCGAGAACGAGGCCATCTCGGCCCGCCTGAAGGCCGAGCTCGCCCAGAGCGTGCTCGACCGCCTGTCGAGCCCGGTCCTCGTCAAGGATGCCGACGGCATCTGCGTCATCGCCAACAAGGCGTTCGCCGAGATCCACGGCAAATCGGTCGAGGACATCGTCGGCAAGGTGGCCGCCGAGCTCGAGCCGCCGGAGAATTACCGCAAGGCGACGATGTTCGAGGCCGAGGTCATGGCCACGGGCACGACCTTCGCCCACGAGCACGACATACGGCGCGCCGACGGCACCATATTCGCCGCCAAGGCCTACAAGTCGCGCGAGACGCTCGCCGACGGCAAGGACTACCTCATCGTCCGCATCGAGGACATTTCCAAGTTCCGCGAACGCGAGCGGGCGCTGCGCGACGCCCAGCTCAAGGCCGAGGCCGCCGACCGGGCCAAGTCGGAATTCCTCGCCAACATGAGCCACGAGATCCGCACGCCGATGAACGGCGTTCTCGGCATGGCGGAACTGCTCGCCGCCACCGAACTCGACGAGAAGCAGCGCACCTTCGCCGACGTCATAATCAAGTCGGGCAACGCGCTTCTGACCATCATCAACGACATTCTCGACTTCTCCAAGATCGACGCCGGCCAGATGGAGCTCGACGCCGAGCCGTTCGATCTGCGCGAGGCGGTCGCCGACGTGGCGACGCTGCTGACCGCGCGCGCGCGCCAGAAGGACATCGAGCTGATCGTGCGCGTCGATCCCGCCATCCACGACGCCTATGTCGGCGACGTCGGCCGCTTGCGCCAGGTGATCACCAATCTCTTGTCAAACGCGATCAAGTTCACCGAATTCGGCCATGTCCTGATCAATGTCGACGGCCGCGATCTCGGCGATACGGTCGAGCTGCAGTTCAGGATCGCCGACACCGGTATCGGCATCCCGAAGGACAAGCTGAAGTCGATCTTCGAGAAATTCTCTCAGGTCGACGGCTCATCGACCCGCCGCCACGAGGGCACCGGCCTCGGCCTGGCGATTTCCTCCTCCATCGTCAACATGATGGGCGGCAAATACGGCGTGGAAAGCGTCGTCAACGAGGGCTCGACATTCTGGTTCTCCATCGCCCTGCCGAAGCATCGCCGGTCGGTGCAAAAGACCGCTCCCGCGATGGACATCACCGGCGCGCGCATCCTGATCGTCGACGACAACGCCGTGAACCGCTCGATCCTGATGGAACAGATGGCGGCCTGGAACCTCGACGGTTTCGCCGTCGGCTCCGGACTGGAGGCGCTGCATGTGATGCGCGAAGCCCACCGCCTCGCCACGCCGTTCGACTGCGTCGTGCTCGACTACCAGATGCCCGGCATGAACGGCGCCGACGTCGCCGCCGCGATCCGGTCCGACAGCCGTCTCGCCACCGCCTCGATCGTCATCCTGACATCGGCCGACAACGGCATTTCGCTCGACGACATCCGCCGCCTGCGTATCGAGAAGAACCTGATGAAGCCGGCGCGCTCGTCCCAGCTTCTCGACGCGATCGTCTCGGCGGTCGGCATGGCCAGGCGCCATGCGGAAGCCCGCGCCGATCGGCCCCCGCATGAGGATTTCGCGCGGGCGCATGCCGCCCGGCCGGCGGAAACCGGCAACGACATCGTCCAGGTCCCCAGCCCCAACGCGTGGGCGCATGCGGGGCCGCGTGGCGCTCCCGCGGCGGCGGCCGCCAGGGCGAGCGCCTACGCGCTCGACATCCTGATCGCCGAGGACAATGACGTGAACCAGCTCGTCTTCTCGCAGATCCTCTTCGACAGCGGCTTTTCCTTCGAGATCGTCGGCGACGGGCGACAGGCCGTCGAGACGAGCGAGCGCAAGCCGCCGCGCATGATCCTGATGGACGTTTCGATGCCGGAGATGAATGGCCTGGAAGCGACCGTCGCGATCCGCGCCCGCGAGCAGGAGACCGGCCGCCACACGCCCATCGTCGGCGTCACCGCCCACGCGCTCAAGGGCGACCGCGAGAAATGCATCGAGGCCGGCATGGACGACTACCTGTCCAAGCCGATCAGCCCCGACGCCCTGCTGCGCAAGGTCAACGAATGGATAGCCTGGGCCGACCCGGCCGCCGCCCGCGCCTGACGCCGCCCGCCCCTACGCCAACTTCTCCTTCAGGAACGCCACCGTCCGGCTCCAGGCCAGCTCGGCGGCTTGCCTGTCGTAGCGCGCTTCCGACGTGTCGTTGTTGAAGGCGTGGTTGACGCCCTCATAGACATGGATCGTGAAGTCCTTGCCGTTTTCCTCCAATGCCGCCCTGTAGGCGTCGATGCCGGCATTGACCCGCTCGTCGAGCCCGGCATAGTGCAGCAGCAGCGGCGCCTCGATGAAGGCGACTTCGCCGGCGTCCGGCTGCGAGCCGTAATAGGCGACCGCCGCGTTCAACCCCGGATCGGCCACCGCGAGCGCGTTGACCGTCCCGCCGCCCCAGCAGAAGCCGACCGCGCCGACCTTGCCGTTGGTCATCTCGTGGCCGGCCAGGAATTGGCGCGCCGCGACCGCGTTTGCCACCGTCTGCGCCCGGTCGAGCGTGCCGAACGCCTCGCGCGCCTTGTCTTCGTCACCTGGCGTGCCGCCGAGCGGCGACAGGAAGTCGACGGCGAGCGCCGCGAAACCTTCCAGCGCCAGCCGCCGCGCCACGTCGCGGATATGCTCGTTGAGACCGCGGTTCTCGTGGATGACGATTACCGACGGCAGCCTGCCGGTTCCGCCGGCCGGAGTGACCAGATAGCCTGCGACGTCGCCCGTCGCGCCCTGGAAGGTGATGTCCGCGCCCGAGACGCGCGCATCGTCCGCGGCAACCATCGCGGCGCTCGCGCTGTTTGCCGCCAGCATCGGCGCGATCGCCGCCGCCGCCGCGCCCGTGCCCGCCAGCTTCGTCAGCTTCTCCATGAAGCGGCGCCGGTCGAGCGTCAGATGGGTGTATTCGTCATAGGCGTCGATCATCGCCTGGGTGATCGTCCGTTTACCTGTCATCGCGTCCTCCTTCGCTGTCACTGCATCGGGACTTAGGCAGCGGGAGCGGCCGATCAAATGACGTTTTCGCGACCGGGCGTTGTTGCGCCGGCAAAGCGAGGCCGGCTCAAGCGTTGCCGGCCATGTGCTAACATGCGATTCGGGGATTGGAAGGGAGCGGCGCATGGCGACCAGTCGGGAAATCGAGGCGGGACAGGCGGTCTATACCCCGTTCACGCTCGGAGCTTATGACCTGTTCGTCCTCGGCTTCTCCAACCGGCTGCTGTGGCGTTGCCCGACATCGAACCTGCGTGATCTCTACCGCCGCAATGCCGGCGCCGCCCATCTCGATATCGGCGTCGGCACCGGCTATTTCCTCGATCGGACGCAATGGCCGGTCCCCGACCCGAAAATCGCGCTGGTCGATCTCAACCGCCACAGCCTCGACGCCGCCGCGGCGCGCATCGCCCGGTTTCGCCCGCGCACCGTCGTCGCGAACTGCCTGGAGCCGCTCGCCGTCGAGGGCCGCTTCGATTCCGTCGGCCTCAATTATCTGCTGCACTGCCTGCCCGGCGCGATCCCCGACAAGTCGGTCGTCTTCGATCATGTCAGGCCGCTGCTCGCGGAAGGCGGCGTGGTCTTCGGCTCGACCATCCTGCAGGGCGACGCACCGCGCTCCGCCGCCGCGCGTGCGCTGATGAACTTCTACAACGCCAGGGGCATCTTCTCCAACGCCCGCGACACCCTGGCGGACCTCGAGGCGGCGCTGCGCGCCCGCTTCGCCGCCGTCACGCTGCGGCGCATCGGCGCCGTCGCCCTGTTCGAAGCGAGAAAGCCGCTGACCGGCTGATGGCCGCAAGGGCGACGGCGCGGGCGCGGCAACGCCACAGGCACAAGGAAGATGCGGGACACGGCCCCTCAGGCCTTGCCGATGCGTTCCGCGCCTTTGCGGAAAAGCGCCGCGCCGTGCGGTTCGAGCTGCATTGCGGTCAGGAACTCGTCGACCAGATAGCCCGGCCGCATCGTCTCGACGGAGGCGAGATAGTTGCGCGCCTCGTCGAGCCGGCCGGCAAGCGCCAGCGAATATGCCGCAATCGCGAATATATGCGCGAACGCGTTGGGGCGTGCCGCCGCCTTGATGGCCCACTCGGCGGCTTCGTCGAACCGTTCGAGCCGCACCAGCGCCATCGCCCGCGCGCCCAGCATGCCGAAGAGCATCGGGTCGAAGGGGCTGAGGCCGCGTGAATAGTCGGATGATGATATCGCGGCCGCCGCGTCGCTGTTCGTCGCGTGGACGAAGGACAGATTGTAGTGCGCCAGGGCGAAATTGGGGCTGAGGTCGACCGCCTGCTCCAGTTCGAGGATCGACTGGTCCTGGCGGTTGCGCAGCCAGAGCGCGCGCCACATCGCCCAATGCGCGGCGGGATCGCGATCGTCCACCATCAGGCCTTGCCCGGCGGTCGCATATGCGCGCTCGATTTCCGGCTTCCGCTCGCCCCACCCCTGGAACGCATTCTGGAAGTGGGTGAAGGACAATCCCGAATGCCCGCGCGCGAAAGTCGGATCGAGATCGACCACTTTCTTGAAGAGTTGCTGGGCGCGATCGTTGTCGGCCTTGTTGAACCGGTACATGTGCCAAAGCCCGAGATGATAGGTCTCCCAGGTGTCGAGCGAGTTCGGAGGCTTCAGAACGGCGCGGTTCCGCTCGGCCGTCTCGATCTCGCTGGCGATCGAGGCAACGATCCTGTCGCCGATCTGGTCGAGCAACTCGAAGGTGTCATCCGGTTTCTGATCGAAAACCTCGGCCCACAGGACCCGCGCCGTCCGCGTCTCGGTGATCTGCGCGGAAACCCTCAGCCGGTCGCCATGCTTGCGCAGCGAGCCGCTGACGACGTAGTCCACGTTCAGCATCCGGGCGGCTTCTTCCGGTCCGATCCGGCGTTCATGCAGCGCGAAAACCGTGCCTTGCGCGATGACGAAGAATACCCGCAGTTTGGCGAGTCTTGTGATGAGGTCGTGCGCGAAGCCGTCGGCGGAGCCGCCATGCCCGGTCGAGGCGGTATCGGCGAAAGGCATCACCGCGATCGAGGCGCGCCGGGAGACAGTTGCGGCGGCCGCGTCGCCAGGAGGGTCTTGCGCCGTTGGTGTCCAGGGCCCGGCCGCCTGTGCCGGCTGCCGGCTCTCCGGCTTCGATTTCACCGTTTGCCATTCTGACCGCAGGAATGCGCCGTCGAGACCCTCGGACTCGAACAGCCGGATGGTCGCCGCGAGGTGCTCTTCGGCTTCGCGAAGCTGGCCGCGCCGGGCAAGCGTGTTCATCAGGACCTCGTGCACGCGCCGGTCGAAGGGAGCGAGCCCGAGCCATTTTTCCAGGTATGCCGACGCCTCGTCATCGGGCACGCTCCCGACTAGGCGCTCCAGCAATGCGATGTGACATCCACGGAAACGTCGCCGCTGCGCAACCAGCCAGCCGCCGAAGGCGGGGCTGCGATCGATTTCCAGTCCGTCGAGAAAGTCCCCGGAAAACAGTGCCTCGATCGCCCGCATCCGCTCCGGAGGGAGCGTCTCGATGCCCTCGCGGATCGCGCGCTCGATCTCGACCGCGTCGACCAGTGCATCGCTCAGGTCGATCCGTATCCTGTCCCCTTCGGTCACGATGCGCCGCTCGCCCGGTCCGTCGACGAGGCCCCTGATCTTGCTGAGGCACCAGCGCAACTCTCCCCTCGGGTCGTTCGGTATGTCCCAGAGCAGTTCGCAAAGCTGGCTGCGTGTGACCGCCTGCGGGGCAAGGGCGAGATAGGCGAACAGCGCGCGCGCTTTTCGCGAGGTCGGCAGCGCCACCGCGACGCCGTCGCGGATGATGGTCATCGGACCGAGCAGGCGTGCCTGCAGCGAAGGCCCGCCCTGGAATTCCCTCACATGATCCGAATCCACGGCGAATCCCATGCTGGCTCCCACGCCGGCCCCTACGGTCCGCAGATACGGTGATCTTCGTTCGAGGCGCATTTGTGGCGCGGAACTGCCGTCACCCTTCGGGCAAGGCGACGGCATATCACCAATGCCCGATGGAGTCATTCGATGCATTCGAAGCAAACCTCTTTGTTACTGGCTCTGGCGATCCTGCCGCTTCCGGCTGTCGCCGGGGAGCCTGATCCGATCGCGGTTTCCGAAGGGACGCTCGTGGCGACGGTCCAGGCCGTCGGCGCCCAGGTCTATGAGTGCGTGCCGGAAACGACCGGCGAAAGGAACTGGCAGTTCCGCGAACCGATCGCGACCCTGTTCGTCGACGGCAAGACGGTCGGCCGGCACTATGGCGGCCCCGCCTGGGAGATGAACGACAGCAGCGCCGTGACCGGCAAGGTCGCCGCCCGCGCCGCCGCCGCCACCCCGCAGGACGTTCCGCTGCTGAAACTGGACGTTTCCTCGAGCCGGGGAACCGGTCTCCTCAGCGGCGTCACCGCGATACAGCGCATCAATACGAGAGGCGGTGTCGCCGTCGGCGCATGCGACCGCGTCGGCGCCTATCTCAGCGTCCCCTACACCGCCGACTACGCCTTCTACGGCAAGCGCGGATGACGCCTGAGGGCGAGAGCCTGAAGCCGGTTCCCTCATGAGCAGGAAAATACAAATGCGCATACCTGTCATCATGCCGATCGCCATCGCGCTGGTCGTCGGTCCTGTGTGGACTGCATGTCCCGCGCAGGCGACAACTTTCAGCCAGGCCGTCGATTTCTGCCGGAAAAGCGGAGCCTGCGTACTTTCGAAGAACGACAAGGCCGGAGGCTGGAACATCAAGTACGGGCGCAACGAGATTTTCTGCCCCGACGAAGGCGATTGCGTCTGTCTCGCATGCGGCGCCCCTCCGCCGAAGCGGACAGAATCCGGGACTGTCATCCGCGACCACCGCAACGACGCTGCGTCAGGCGGCGTGCGGAGCCTCAAGCGCATGCCATCCCCGCTCGGCGCCGGAGAACCCGCCCGGCCGCTCGTTCGCGACCATCGGAGATAGGCCGAACGGAGGTTTGCGCGACTGGCCTCCAGCAGTCGCGCGCCGCCCCTGTCGTCCGCTTCGCTTCGATCTGATCCGCAACATTCAACAGCAAAACCAGGAAAAACAGCCATGAACCACGCAATGTCCGTCAACACCTCGGCCGCGATTGCCGCGCCCGACCTCGCAACCATCAAGAACCGCCAGCAGGCCGCATGGTCGTCCGGCGATTACTCGATCGTCGGCACCACGCTCCAGATCGTCGGCGAGGAACTCTGCGAGGCGCTCGATCTGCGCGCCGGACAGAAAGTGCTCGATGTCGCGGCCGGCAACGGCAACGTCTCGCTCGCCGCCGCCCGGCGCTGGTGCGATGTCGTCGCGACCGACTACGTCCCCGCCCTGCTCGAGCGCGCCCGGCTGCGCGCCGAGGCGGAACGCCTCGCGACCATCGAATTCCGCGAGGCCGACGCCGAGGCGCTGCCCTTCCCGGACGAAAGTTTCGATGCCGTCGTTTCCACCTTTGGGGTGATGTTCACGCCCGACCAGGACCGCGCCGCGGGCGAACTCCTGCGGGTCACCCGGCGCGGCGGCAGGATCGGCCTCGCGAATTGGACGCCTGAAGGCTTCATCGGCCAGCTCTTCAAGACGATCGGGAAACACATGCCGCCGCCCGCCGGCGTCAGATCGCCCGCTCTCTGGGGCAGGCACGCCCGGATCGCTGAAATGTTCGGACCGGAAGTGGCGACCGTCAGCTCGGAGCAGCGTGTCTTCACGTTCCGCTATCGCTCGCCCGAACACTGGCTGGAAATTTTCCGGATGTATTACGGCCCGGTCCACAAGACCTTCGCCGCGCTGGAACCTGCATCGCAGCGGATGCTGCAGGACGATCTCATCGCTTTGATCGAACGGTTCAACCGGTCCGGCGACGGCTCCATGGTCGTGCCTGCCGATTACCTCGAGATCGTGATCACCAGGCATTGAGGGTGGCGCGCCACCCTCATCCATCGGCCTCGGCCACACCGCAAGGGGCATTGGCAAAGGATTTTCCCATGATTGAAGACGTGCGCGGTCGCATAGACTACCACGAGCAGGGAACCGGCCCGGTCATCGTGCTGCTGCCCGGATCCTGCAGCACCGGCGCCGCCTGGCGGCCCGTCATCGCCGCATGGAACGGCCAGTTTCGTTGCGTCACGACGAGCCTGCTCGGATATGGCGGAACGGCCGAGCGCCGGACCGGGAGCGACAGGTCGATGGACCGCGAAGCCGAAGTGGTGGAAGCGGTCATCCGCAAGGCGGGCGGGAATGTTCACCTCGTCGGTCATTCCTTCGGCGGGATGGTGGCGCTCGCGGTCGCGCTGCGCGGCCGGGCGGCGCTCGCCAGCCTGACGGTTATCGAGGCCCCGATCGGGGAATTCCTTGGGGAAGTCGGAGAAGACCGGCACTACGATGCCTTCCAGCGGATGAGGAACGCCTATTTCGCGGCCTACGAAGCGGGCGACCCCGAGGCGATCGCCATCATGTTCGACTTCTACAGCGGCGCGGGCGCCTTCGCGTCCCTGCCCCGGCAGGTCCGCGACTATGCGGTGGCGACCACGCCGGTCAACATCATGGACTGGCAGAGCGCCTATGCTTCCGGACTGTCCATGGCCGCGCTCGCGGCCGTGGACATCCCGGTCCTCGTCCTTCGCGGCGGTGCGAGCCACCCCGCGATGCAATGCGCGAACGCGCTGCTCTTTCGGGCTATGGGCAACGTGGCCCTGGCCACCGTCGACGGAGCCGCGCATTTCATGCTTGCCACGCACGCCCGGGAAGTCGCCGGCTTCATCGCCCGCCATGCCCGCGGCGTTGAGACGTCGCCTGCGGCGCTTGCACATCCTGCCCGCCGCGAGCGGCAAAGTCCGGACCGGGCGGCGGCCTCGTAAAGCCGCCCGCGCCCAACTCCTGAAACATCCTGAAAAATTGAAAGGAACAGTCATGAAAATCTCTTTGTCCCCGCTTGCACTGATGCGCCGCGCGGCCTTCTTTCTCGGTGCGGCCACGATCCTGACCGCCACGGCCATGGCCAGCAACGATCAGCAGCCGCATCACACCGTGGTGCCCGCGGAAGAAATACAATGGGGGGCGGCGCCGCCCTCGCTGCCGGCGGGTGCGCAGGCCGCTGTCCTGCTCGGCAGCCCCGCGAAGGAAGGGCCCTTCGTGTTGCGCCTCAAATTCCCCTCGGGATTCGTCGTCCCTCCGCATCGCCATTCGAAGGATGAACTCGTCACCGTCATCTCGGGCGGATTCGGGATCGCGTCCGGCGAGACGCTCGACCGCGAGGCGGCGAAACCCCTTCCCGCGGGAAGCTTCGTCCACCTTCCGGCCGGTATGCCGCACTTCGCCATCGCCGCCGGCGAGACGGTCGTGCAGATCAACGGCTACGGTCCCTTCGATGTGGTCTATGTCGATCCGTCGGACGATCCCCGCATCGACTAGGAACCCCTGCCGAATTCGAACAGCGCGCGGTGCGGTTGACCCCGCATCGCGCGCATCTTCCTCCGCCCCTCGCGGAGCGAGCCGCCAGGCCGCCACTGCCTGAGCGCTGGAAAACCTTCCGGAACAGGTTTCCGTCCCGCCCTCGAATCCTCTATGCAGGCAGGCATCCGGCCCTTCCGCCGGCGATTCCTCGAACCGTTTCGCGCAAGGCAGGTCACGCCAGTGAAAGTCGACATCGATATGGGAACGACGTCCACGCATGACGTGGCGAGGCTCGATATCGAGGAACTGCTCGCAACCCGCCTGCTTGTGCAGGGCAATTCCGGCTCCGGCAAATCCCATCTGCTGCGCCGATTGCTCGAACAATCCGCCAGTTGGGTGCAGCAGGTCGTGATCGACCCCGAGGGCGATTTCGTCACCCTGGCCGACGCCTTCGGCCACATCGTCGTCGACGCCGACCGCTCCGAGGGCGAACTGATCGGCATCGCCAACCGCATCCGCCAGCACCGCGTCTCCTGCGTCCTGACGCTGGAGGGCCTCGAGATCGACGACCAGATGCGCGCCGCCGCAACCTTTTTGAACGCGCTGTTCGACGCCGACCGCGAATTCTGGTTCCCGGTCCTGGTCGTCGTCGACGAGGCGCAGATGTTCGCCCCTGCCGCCGCCGGCGAGGTCGCAGACGACGCCCGCCGCTCGGCGCTCGGCGCGATGACCAACCTGATGTGCCGCGGCCGCAAGCGCGGCCTTGCCGGCGTAATCGCCACGCAGCGCCTTGCCAAGCTGGCCAAGAACGTTGCCGCCGAGGCGTCCAACTTCCTGATGGGCCGCACCTTCCTTGACATCGACATGGCCCGCGCCGCCGATCTCCTCGGCATGGACCGCCGCCAGGCCGAGCAGTTCCGCGACCTGAAGCGCGGCTCCTTCGTGGCGCTTGGCCCGGCGCTGTCGCGCCGCCCGTTGAACGTGACGATCGGCCCGGTCGAGACCGGCGCCCGCTCTTCGAGCCCGAAGCTGGTGCCGCTACCTGACAAGCCGGTAGACGTCGAGGACCTGATCTTCACCCCCGCCCCGGAGGATTTCGCCCGTCCGCCGGCCTCGCGCCGGGCGACGCCCGCGCCGCGAGCGACGACCGACATCATGGAGGATCTCGCCCGTGCGGTATCCCGCCAGGAAGCCGAACCGGATATGGCGGAACCGCAAGGGTCCGGGCCTCGCGCCGAGACCCCCGGCCGCCGCCCGCCGCTGAACGCCGAAGAGATCGGGCAGTGGATCGACGAGGCGCTGGCCGAAATCGCCGCCGGCCCGCAATCCGCCTTCCGCTCCGATTCCGAGCTCTATCAGGATTTCCTGATGCGCGGCCGCATGCGCCGCATCGCGGGCGCGCCGCTGTCCATGTCCGAGTTCCGCCTGCGTCTCGCCATCGCCCGTTCCGGCGTCGACGCGGAAACGGCGTCTGGCGAGGCCTGGCGGATGGCAGTCTCGCTGGCGTCCCAGGTCACCGACGATCTGCAGGGCGTCTTCCTGATGCTGGCGAATGCCGCCATCACCTCGGCCCCCTGCCCCTCCGACGCCGAAATCGCCCGCGCCTACGGCACCCACTCCACCCGCCGCGCCCGGCGTTTCCTCGACTGGTTCGAGGAACAGGGCCTGATCGTCCTGCATCAGGACCCGGCCGGAAAGCGCGTCGTGGCGTTCCCTGATTTCGATGCGCAGACGGCGGGTGGCGATGCGGATGCGGCGTTGGCGGCGGGGAAAGCGGAAGAGGCGGCCGAATAGCGACCCCTCGTTCCGCGCCACGGACATGCGATCGCGCAGTCTGCTACTTTGGCGATTCAGAGAAGACGGCATCGCGCCGGCGTTTTTCGCGGGCGGAAGGTAGTCGGCACAATAGGATGCCAACCTTTGCGCTAACGATTTCTCCGTAAACCTGCGATCGGGGAGCCACCTGCCGCGAATAACTGTTTCAAATGAACTGGTTGAAATGGAAATACTATTTATTAACAAAATATAAATCTCTCGCGTGTAGTTTTACCCGGATTGAATTTCGCGAGTTCACTGCATGGTGAAGAGACGGCGCATGATGCCCGAGAAAGCCGGAAATACTATCGAGGAATCCGGCCAAACCGCGAACGCGATCCATGAGGCACCTGATGCCCCGATGAATCGGCTTCTGGCGGCCAACGCGAAGGTGCAGGTTGACGCCGCAAGCCGGATCGGTCCCGGCCCGAATCCCAAGCACTTGTTGGAGGCGGATTGGCCGTTGTTTCGCGCGATGATCGACCGGGTTCCCGACTACCTGTTCGTCAAGGACACCGAAAGCCGCTTCGTCATCGCTAACCGCGCGGTCGCCGCCGATCTCGGACGTCAGCCCGCCGAACTCATCGGCAAGACCGATTTCGACCTTCACGATCAAGAGATTGCGCGCAAATTCCGCTCGGACGAGCAAAGGGTTCTCAGTTCGGGCGAGGCAATTATCGACATCGAAGAGCGCCTGATCGATATCACCGGCAAGGAAAAATGGTTCCTGACGTCCAAAATGCCGTTGCGCAATGAAAACGGCGAAATCATCGGACTCGTCGGCGTCTGCCGCGATATAACCGATCGGAAGCGCGCAGAGTTGCAGATGAACTTCATGGCGCTGCATGATTCGCTGACCGGGCTTCCGAACCGGAACCTGCTTCTCGATCGGATGACGCAGAGTATCCTGCAGGCCGGGCGTAGCGGCGCGGGATTTGCGGCGCTCTTCATCGATCTCGACAACTTCAAATATATCAATGACAATTTGGGTCACAGCGCCGGAGATGCGCTCCTGAAGACCGTGGCCGAGCGCATGGTCGCAAGCGTGCGCGCCGGCGACACCGTGGCGCGGCTCGGCGGTGACGAATTCGTGATCCTGCTGGTTGATCCGGGAGATTCCAAGGCCGCCACCAAGGCCGTTCTGGATAAATTGCGGACGGCGATCGCCGAACCGATCTCCATCGACGGACAGTCGTTTCGGGTGACCTGCAGCATTGGTGTCGCATCCTACCCGGGAGATGGCGACAATGCCGAGTCTCTTTTGGCAAGCGCCGATCTGGCGATGTACGAAGCCAAGGGAAACGGCCGTGACAGCTATCAGTTCTTCACCAAGGGGATGGACGATGCGGCACGCGAGCGTCGGCTATTGCAGGAGAGCTTGCGAAGCGCCTTGGTGAACCAGGAATTTGCCATCAAGTACCAGCCGCAAGTTGACCTTGCGACAGGAAGGATTTTCGCCGTTGAGGCCTTGCTGCGGTGGAACCATCCCGTGCTCGGAGAAGTGCAGCCCGTCAAGTTCATCGATCTGGCGGAAGAAAGCGGCCTGATCGTCCCGCTGGGCGATTGGGTGCTGCGCGAAGCCTGCCGGCAGAACAAGGCCTGGCAGGATCAGGGAATCGCCCCGATCACGGTCTGCGTAAACGTATCTGCACGCCAGTTCCGGGACAAGGATTGGGTCGACAGGGTAACGGATATCCTGCGCGAAACAGGAATGGACTCGCATTACCTGGAGCTGGAACTGACCGAGAGCATGCTGATGCAAGACGTCCCGAAGGCGATCGCCACCATGCAGAAGTTGCAGTCGCGGGGAGTGCACTTCGCGATTGATGATTTCGGGACGGGATATTCGAGCCTGAGCGCATTGAAAAACTTCCCCGTCGCGCGCCTCAAGATCGACAGCGCCTTTGTCCGTGATATTCCGAACAACGCCAATGACCGGAACATCGCCAGTGCGGTCATATCTCTCGGCCAGAAATTGAACATGCGCGTCATAGCGGAAGGCGTGGAGACCGGCGAACAACTCGCGTTTCTGCGCGGCCAGAACTGCGACGAAATTCAGGGCTATCACTTCAGCAGACCGATCTGGCCGGACGCGATCGCCAGAATGCTGCGTAATCACGCCTCGGCCAAATAGAGCGTTTCCGGGCCGAGTGGATGCCAGCTCACCGAACAGAGGCGCGATAGGCCGGAACTTTGACAGGTTCGCCGTTTCCATTCGACTGTGAACGCGCGGGCATGCCCCTCCCCCTTCGCCATCTCCCCTGCCTATTCGCCCCCGTCCGCCGATCCCGCTCGCAGCGGCGCCCGGCTCAGGTCGTTGACGGCGTCCAGCGCCTTGCGCAGCAGCTTCATGAATTCCTTGGCTTCCCCTTCGTCCAAGCCGCGCAGCATGATCCGCTGCGCTTCCTCCACGGCCGGCTCGATCCTCGCGAGGACTTCCATTCCCTCGTCGGTAAGGCGCAGCGCGCGGGCGCGCCGGTCGGTCTTGCTCGGATTGCGCGTCAGGAAGCCCTTCTGCGCCAGCCGCTCCACCACCCCGGTGATGGTCGTGCGGTCATAGGCGATCAGCCCGGCAAGCGTCACCTGGTCGATTCCCGGATTGGCCCGGATCGCCGAGAGCGCCGCATATTGCACCGGCGTGACATCGTGGCCGGTCTCCCCGACCTCGACATGGAAGATCGCCACCGCGGCCTGCTGGAACCGTCGCACCAGGTGCCCCGGCATTTCGTTGTTGTCTGCCACCCTGTCCTCCGGGTTCCGTCTCAATTTGACAAGTATACTGATATTCAGCATACTGATAAAAATCGTGACTGCCAAATGGCGGTCTCTTCCCATCCATAACAGGGCCGGGCCGGAAGCCCATAACGAACGCGCGGAGGAACCATGCAATTTCATCTCAACGGCTTTCGGGCCGGCAATCCCGAGATTTCGGCGCCGGCGGAGGGCGTGATCACGCCGCAGCCGGACGGTCTCCCGGCGGAAGTCGATGTCCTGATCGTCGGCTCCGGTCCGGCGGGCCTGACGCTGGCGGCGCAGCTTTCCGCCTTCGGCGACATCGACACCCGCATCATCGAGCAGGTGGACGGCCCGCTCGAACTCGGCAAGGCCGACGGCGTCGCCTGCCGCACGGTGGAGATGTTCAACGCTTTCGGCTTCGCCGAGAAACTGCTCAAGGAAGCCTGCTGGGTCAGCGAGACGACCTTCTGGCGGCCGGACGAGGAGAAGCCGGACAACATCCGCCGCCACGGCCGGGTGCAGGATGTCGAGGACGGTCTGTCGGAATTCCCGCATGTCGTCCTCAACCAGGCGCGCGTGCACGATTTCTACCTCGACGTCATGCGCAATTCGCCGCGCAGGCTCGAGGTCGACTATTCGCGCCGCATGATCGATCTCGCCATCGACCGATCCGCCGCGGACTATCCGGTCACCGTCCGGATCGAGCGGACCGATGCGGCCCACGCCGGCCAGGTGGAAACCGTCAGGGCGCGCTATGTCGTCGGCTGCGACGGCGCGCGCAGCGCGGTGCGCCAGTCGCTCGGCCGCGTATTGAAGGGCGACGCGCTCAACCAGGCCTGGGGCGTGATGGACATTCTCGCCGTCACCGATTTCCCGGATGTCCGGATGAAGTGCCTGCTGCAGTCCACCAGCCAGGGCAGCGGCCTGATCATCCCGCGCGAGGGCGGCTACCTGTTCCGCATGTATGTCGAACTCGACAAGCTTGCCGAGGACGAGCGCGTCGCGACCCGCAACATCACCGCCGACTATCTGATCGCGGCGGCGCGGCGCATCCTCCATCCCCACACGCTCGACGTGAAGGAGGTTGCCTGGTGGTCGGTCTACGAGATCGGCCATCGCATTACGGACAAGTTCGACGACGTGCCGGAGGCCGAAGTCGCGACGCGGCTGCCGCATGTCTTTATCGCCGGCGACGCCTGCCACACCCACAGCCCGAAGGCCGGGCAGGGCATGAACGTCTCCATGCAGGACACGTTCAATCTCGGCTGGAAACTCGCCCATGTCCTCCGGGGTATGAGCGGGCCGGAACTGCTGCACACCTATTCGGCCGAGCGCAAGGCGCTCGCGCAGAACCTGATCGACTTCGACAAGGAATGGGCGACCATGCTTTCGAAGCCGCTGAAATCGCCGGAGAACCCGGACGGCGTCGATCCCGCCGAAGTGCAGGACTATTTCGTCCGGCACGGCCGCTACACGGCCGGCACGGCGACAGTCTACAAGCCCTCGGTACTGACCGGCGAAAGCACGCACCAGCATCTCGCCGACGGCCTGAAGGTCGGTATGCGGTTCCATTCGGCCCCGGTGATTTGCCTCGGCGACGCCAAGCCGGTGCATCTGGGGCACACGGTCAAGGCCGACGGCCGCTGGCGCCTCTTCGCCTTTTCCGGCGCGGAGGATCCGGCCGCGCCGAATTCCGGCATTCGGGCGCTCTGCGACTTCCTCGAGACGTCACCGGACTCGCCGGTCAGGCGATACACGCCGGCAGGCGCCGACATCGACGCGGTGATCGACGTACGAGCGGTGTTCCAGCAGAATTTCCGCGATCTGAGGATCGAGGAGATGCCTGGCCTCCTGCTGCCAAGGAAGGGCAAATACGGCCTGACCGACTACGAGAAGATGTTCTGCTCCGACATCAAGGGCGGCAACGACATCTTCGCCATGCGCGGCATCGACCGGGAGAAGGGCTGCATCGTCGTCGTCCGCCCCGACCAGTACATCGCCCACGTCCTGCCGCTCGACGCCCACGCCGAACTTGCGGCCTTTTTCGATGGCTTCATGGTGAAAAGGGGCTGAACCGGGAAGATCGCGGCGGGTGAGGCTTGCGGACGGCCTTGCCCGCCCGCCTCCGCGTCCTTACACCTTCGAAGGCGGACTCGCGCCCGGTCGCTGATCGAACGTCTCCACCTCTTCCAGATGCTCGTCCCAGTTCGCCCTGTCCGCGAAGAAGATATGCGCATTGGGCTCGATGTCGACAGGAGTATCGAGGCAGCCGGCCGGGACGATCGCACCGTCGCCGCGCTGGCGCGGCAGCGGCGAGCCGCATTCCGAGCAGAAGTTCTTGCTGAACCGGGTACCAGGCACCTCGAAGGGCTTGACCTTGTCCTTGCCCGAAAGCCAGGTGATCTGCGCGTCCGATGAGAAAAGGTTGGACGCATGTGCCGTCCCGCTGAATTTCCGGCACCGGCTGCAATGGCACAGGAAAAACTTGTCGAAGTCTCCGGAAATCTCGAACCTGACCGCGCCGCAAAGGCAGGATCCTGCGTGCTTGCCGCTCATGTAGACGCTCCCGTGATGGCCGGCCCGCCTCACCGATATGCGCCTTTCGCCGGCTTGGCAAACCGGCGTGATCCGGGATTATCTGAACAGGCCGATCGTTGTCACGATCACCAATGCAACGACCGAAATCGTCATGATGACAGCTGAACGCCTGGTCCACACTGCGGCTTCCATCGCGGCTTCGGCGGCTCGTTTTTGTGCCTTCGACGCGCTGAGTTGCGATATCAGTGCGCGCCGCTCCAGCTCCACCTTGATCGCATGGGAATTCGAGGAACCGGCCCGGACACCTTTGAGCCGTTCCAGCAACTCCTTGTCGCTGAGATAGGAGAGTTCGTCTGTGTGTATGGACATTCTACTCCCCTGCTCGGCTTTCAAATACCCATGCCCGCCAGGACACCCGTTCCGCCTTTCGCCGCGCCGGTCAGCTCCGGAACGTCGCCCGGAAACAGCGGTCGGCAACGCCAAAAGGATTACGCCAGCGAGCCGAAACCGACGGCCTCCGCCGAAGGGATGACCCCGCGCAGGGGCCGCGCATTAACCTAGATTAGCGCTTTCGCTTGAGTTACGTACGGTTAGTTAATATTTTAATAAAGTTCTAACCATAGAACGGCAGGCCCGGCGGTATTCCAACCCTAGCCCAGAACCGCCGGGCCTGATCCGATAACGGCACATTTGCACCTGCCCCTTCCCAAAGGAACGGAGCGCGGTGCGCCGCATGAGTGCACTGCACCGTAAGTATCTATTACGCGACGTAAATCCCCGGTTCAACGGACAAATCCGTCGCGCGTCAGAATCCTGTGTGTATCGTCACGCTGCTGTTGATAAGCAGTGACGGCCCCCGTTTCGGCTCGGGTCCGTCCGGTTCCCTCACCCGCCCTGAACCCCCTTCGCGTGCTCCCTGAGCACATATTTCTGGATCTTCCCGGTCGAGGTCTTCGGCAGTTCGGTGAACACCACGTGGCGCGGGCATTTGTAATGCGCGATCAGGTTGCGGCAATGCGCGATGATCTCCTCGGCTGATGCCTGCCTGCCCGGCTTCAGTTCGATGAAGGCGCAAGGGCTCTCGCCCCATTTCTCGTCGGGACGCGCCACCACGGCCACCGCGGCCACCGCCGGGTGCTTGTAGATCGCGTCTTCAACCTCGATCGACGAGATGTTCTCGCCGCCGGAAATGATGATGTCCTTCGAGCGGTCCTTGAGCTGGATATAGCCGTCCTCGTGCATGACGCCGAGATCGCCCGAGTGGAACCAGCCGCCCGCGAATGCCTCGTCTGTGGCCGACGGGTTCTTCAGGTACCCCTTCATGACGATATTGCCGCGGAACATCACCTCGCCCATCGTCTCGCCGTCGGCCGGCACCTTTTCCATCGTTTCCGGGTCCATCACTGTCACGTCTTCCAGCGCCGTGTAGCGCACGCCCTGGCGCGCCTTCCGCGCGGCCTTTTGCGGCCCGTCGAGCAGCGTCCATTCGGCGTGCCACTCGTTGACCACGGCCGGCCCGTAGGTTTCCGTCAGCCCGTAGAGATGCGTCACCTCGAAGCCCGCCTCCGCCATGCCGGCCAGCACGCTTTCCGGCGGCGGCGCGGCGGCCGTGTTGAAGGTCACCGTCTGCGGAAAATCACGCTTCTGCTCCTCTGGCGCGTTGAGCAGCGCCGACATCACGATCGGCGCGCCGCACAAGTGCGTCACCCCATAGTCGGCGATGGCGTCGTACATCGCCCCGGCGCGCACCCAGCGCAGGCAGACATGCGTGCCCGCCTGCACGGCCAGCGTCCACGGGAAGCACCAGCCGTTGCAGTGGAACATCGGCAGCGTCCACAGATAGACCGGGTGCTTGCCCATGCCCGAGGCGATCACGTTGGCATAGCCCATCAATGCCGCGCCGCGATGGTGATAGACGACGCCCTTCGGATTGCCCGTCGTACCCGACGTGTAGTTGAGCGAGATCGCGTCCCATTCGTCGGCCGGCATCTTCCATTCGAAGTCCGGGTCGCCCTTGGCGATGAAGTCCTCGTATTCGAGGTCTCCGATCATCTCGCCCTTCGGGAACGGCGCGTCGTCGGGATAGTCCGGGTCGTCGTAGTTGATGACCAGCGGATTGGCCTCCGCCCGCTGCAACGCCGCCTTCATCACGCCCGAGAACTCGCGGTCGACGATGACGATTTTCGCCTCGCCATGGTCGAGCTGGAACGCGATGATGTCGGCGTCGAGCCGGGTGTTGAGCGACAGCAGGATCGCCTCCGCCATCGGTACGCCGTGATGGGCTTCCAGCATCGCCGGCGTGTTCGACAGCATCACGGCCACCGTCTCGCCGCGCTCGATGCCGGCATTTTGCAGCGCCGACGCCAGCTTGCGCGAACGGGCGTAGAAATCGCGATAGGTGCGCTGCAGCGACCCGTGCACGATGGCGATGTGATCGGGAAACACCGCGGCCGCGCGTTGCAGGTGCTTCAGCGGCGTCAGCGGCTGGTAGTTGGCCGCGTTGCGCTCCAGCCCCTCGCCATAGATCGTGCCTTCCATCGAGTTCCTCCCTGCGATGATGTCCTGCGCGCCCGCCCTGGCCTCCCGGCGGACCGCGCGCCATTATCGTCTTTCGTCACGCGGCGGCAACCGGATAAAAATGTTGCGGCCGGCGGGTCCCGCGCCATCCGGTCAATTGCACTTGTTCGCCGACTTCAGGGCTTCGTGGCGCTCGTCCCTGTCCAGCGCGCCGAGGCGCTCGACGGCCGCATGGAATGCCGGATAGTCGCGCGAACAGGTTTCGAGCAGTTGCACGAACGCCGGCGCCAGATCGTTGTAGAATGCGATTGTCGCGAGCTTCGCGTTGTTGATCGGAGCATCGAACCAGGCATCGTATCCAGCGTAGCCGCCCCAGCGACCGTCCCTCACGCGCCGATACCGCAAGCGCAGGTTTTCAATGACGGCGGCTTTCTCCGCCCGCTTTTGCTCTTCGCCGCCGGAACCGCCGTAGACAGCCTTCAATTCGTTTCGCGCTTCGGCCACGAGCGCCAGAAAATCGGCCTCGCGCTTCCGGCCGGCTTCGTAACGCTCCGTTGCGGCGGGATCGGACCTCTCCGCCAGCCACTTCTTCACGCCGGTCGTCTCGACGGCGACGGCGTAGGCCTCGTTGAATGCGGTGTCGTCACGCACGTAGAAGCGCTGGTGGGCCAGTTCATGAAACATCAGTCCGGCGAGATGGGTTTCATCCCGGCCGAGCATGGTGTTGAGCAGCGGATCGCTGAACAGTCCGAGCGTCGAATATGCGGTGATGCCCGAGACATGGACGTCCAGGCCCTGCCGCCGCATCTGATCGGCGAACGCGGCTGCCGCCTCCCGGGAAAAATAGCCCCGATAGGGCACGCATCCGTAGAGCGGAAAACACCAGATGCGTGCGTTCAGCGAGAACTCGGGCGCGGCGAATACGGCCCATGTCACGAAATCCCGGCGGGTATCGACATAGACGCGATAGCTGTTGTTGTCCGGCAGCGCGAGTTCGTCCGTCGCGTACTGGCGGATGCTGCTCGCGCGTTCCAGCTCTGCGCGCAATGCGAGCGGCTCCGAAGCATCGTCGATGAGCTTTTCGACCTTCTGGCGGGCCGACATCATCCCGATATGGCCGCCGACGGACTGCGCGTAATAGGAGACGCCCGTGCACCCGTAGAGGCCGGCGATGAGGACGGCCACGGCCGCCGTCGACAGGAAAGCGCGATTCATGCTCCGCCCATAACACGGCTCGCGCGCTCCTTCGAGCAAATCTCCGGAGCGCCGCGGCTCGCGGCGGAGTACCGGAACATTTCGGGATCGTATGGCGGGATAAACGCCGGGATTGCTGGCAATCCCGCCCCGAATCGCTACATTCCCTGTCAATGAGCGATCCTTTTGACGACATCCCCTTCGGCGACGAGCCCGGGCCCCCGGCAGCGACGAGCCATGCGAGGAGCTTAAAGCCGGGGCAGATGACTCCTGCGCCAGCACCGTCCGGCATCGCCGCGCGCGCCATGGCCGCCCGCCGGCAGCACGCGCCCTCCTATCTCGACGGCCTGAACGAGGAGCAGCGCCGCGCGGTTATGACGACCGAGGGCCCGGTCCTCGTTCTGGCCGGCGCCGGCACCGGCAAGACCCGCGTCCTGACCACCCGCATCGCCCACATATTGTCGCTCGGCCTCGCCTGGCCGTCGCAGATCCTCGCTGTCACCTTCACCAACAAGGCCGCCCGCGAGATGAAGGAGCGCATCGGCGTCCTCGTCGGCGAGCAGGTCGAGGGCATGCCCTGGCTCGGCACCTTCCACTCCATCGGGGTGAAGATCCTGCGCCGCCACGCCGAGCTGGCGGGCCTCAGGTCCGACTTCACCATCCTCGACACCGACGACCAGATCCGCCTCATCAAGCAGGTGATCCAGGCCGAGGGCCTCGACGACAAGCGCTGGCCGCCGCGCCAGTTCGCGCAGATGATCGACGGCTGGAAGAACAAGGGCTGGGGCCCGAAGGACATCCCCGAGGGCGACGCCCGCGCCTTCGCGAACGGAAAGGGCCGCGAACTCTTTTCCGCCTACCAGGACCGGTTGAAGACGCTCAACGCCTGCGACTTCGGCGACCTCCTCTGCCATCCGATCCGCATCCTCCGCGACAATCCGGACGTGCTGGCGGAGTATCACGCCAAATTCAAATACATCCTCGTCGACGAGTACCAGGACACCAACACCGCCCAGTACATGTGGCTGCGCCTGCTCGCGCAGAGGCCGAAGCCCCGCTCCGATCCATTCTCCCCCCTTGCGGCGGGGTCCGAAGGACGGGTCGAGACCCGTGGCTCGACCCTGCAGGCCGCAACGCGGACAGAGGGGGGTAATGATCATAGGGCGGAGGGGTTCCCCCCCTCTGTCGCCTCCGGCGA
>JBAQHA010000522.1:0-2881 GCA_049288075.1 Oricola sp. | reverse complement strand
GCCCACTTCGCTGACACGACGCAATCCCTCGCGCAGGGCCTGGTGAACCGTCTGGCCGTTCGCGCAGGCATCCCCGGCAGCATTGAAATAGATCGCCAGAATCACGCCCGACGATCCGCCCATCGTCTGGCTGAGCTCATTGCCGAGCGCTGGAAAGAGCTGGGTCAGGTCCGCCAGCGGCATGCGGTCGAGGCTGCCCTTCAGCGCGCGCGCCGCGGTGGCCAGGGTGCTGCCGGTGTCGCCGTCACCGGACTTGGCGTCGAGCTCGTTGAGCCTGGCTTCGGCCGCAATCAACAGGTCTGCCACATGCTCCAGGGTGGCGCGGGTGCGGGCGTTGACCGAAGGGATCGGTTCGATCGGTGTCAGGCCATCCGGCAGCGGGGTGACCGGCACGGCGACCACCTTGTTCATACCCGGCCATGCCGCCATCGGCACGGGGGCCGCCAGCGCTGCCAGCTCGGCATCGTCCACCTCGATGATGGAGACGGAGAAACCGTGCATGTCGAGCGAGGTCATCATCGGGGCAGGCCCAATGACCTGCTGCGCTATACCCGACTCGGCCAGGGCGTGGGCCAGCACCGCCATCTCGAGCGGCGTGGTGGAGCCGAGGTTGTTCAGCAGTGCGACCCGAGTGCCGCCGCCCGCGCCGTCCAGATATGGCCGCAGCTTCTCGAGCACGATGTCCACCGCCGATTTGGCGCCGGTGAAATCCACCTGCTCGACGCCCGGCTCGCCATGAATGCCCAGCCCCAGTTCGGCTTTTCCCTTCGGAATTCTGTCCTCCTTCGGGGACCCGGGAACGGTGCAGGTATCGAGGCTCTTGCCGATGGAGGCGACCTTGGCCACGACGGCGCGCGCCTTGGCGGCGACCTGCTCCAGGCTTTCTCCGGCCTCCGCGGCCGCGCCGGCGATCTTGTGCACGAAGAGCGTCCCCGCCACACCGCGCGGCTGCGGCAGATCCGGAAGCGCGATGTCGTCGTCCACCACGACCATCTCGACCTTACGGCCAAGCGCCCGGGCACGCTCCGCTGCCAGCCCGAAGTTCAGCCGGTCGCCGGTATAGTTCTTGACGATCAGCAGGCACCCTGCTTCGCCCGTCACCGCCAGGATCCCCGCGAGCACGGCCTCGACCGACGGCGAGGCAAAGACCTCACCGCAGATCGCAGCCGTCAGCATGCCGGGGCCGACGAAGCCTGCGTGGGCCGGCTCGTGCCCGGAGCCGCCGCCAGAGATGAGCGCGACCTTTGCGCGCTGCCAGTCCGCGCGATAGACCACCTTGATATGCGGATAACCGTCAAGCCGGGCCAGCTTGCCGCCCGCCATGGCGAGAAGGCCGTCGAGCGCCTCGGTTACAAGCGCTTCCTTGGCGTTCAGGAACTGCGCCATTCTCTGTCCTCCCTCACCTGATTCTAAGACCGTCGGCATCGAAGAACAGCGGGTTCTTCGGCGCGATGGCAATGGATTGCCCCGAATCGAGCGGCGTATGCGGATCGGTCAGGGTCACCACGTCGTGGCCTGCGAACTTCAGATGCAGCCGCGTCTGATCGCCCAGGCGCTCGACCCGCACGATCTGCGCCTCCTTGCCGTTGCCGATCCCGACGTGCTCCGGCCGCAGCCCGATCTGCACCGCGCCCGGCGGCACCGCCTCGCCGAAGAGCCCTGCCGGCAACAGATTGATCCGCGGCTGCCCCAGGCGCGCGGCCACGTAGGTCGTCAGGGGGCTCTCGTAGACTTCGCGCGGCGTGCCGAACTGCACCAGCCGCCCATGATCGAGAACGCCGACATGGCTGGCCATGGTCATCGCCTCGATCTGGTCGTGGGTGACATACAGCAGCGTGGCCGCCATCTCCGCATGGATCCGCTTCAGCTCGACCCGCAGGTCCGCCCTCAGCTTCGCATCGAGCGAGGAAAGCGGCTCGTCCATCAGATAGACCGCCGGATCACGCACCAGCGCCCGCCCAATGGAGACACGCTGCATCTCACCGCCGGACAGCTCCGTCGACTTGTTGTCGAGCTTGTGGCCAATGTGCAGCACCTCGGCCACCTCTGCGACCTTGCGGGCGATCTCGGCGGCCGGAGTCCTCAAGACCGGTGACTTCAGCGGAAAGGCGAGGTTCTCGCGCACGCTCAGGTGGGGATAGAGCGAATACTGTTGAAACACCATCGCCACATCGCGCTGCGCAGGCGACTCCCGGTTCACTCGCCGGCCGCCGATGCTGATGTCGCCGGAGTCGGCCTTCTCGAGCCCCGCGATCATGCGCAGAGTCGTCGTCTTGCCTGCACCGGTCGGACCCAGAAGCACGACGAAACTGCCATCGGGAACCGCCAGGTCGACGTTCCGGACCGCCTGCGTCTGGCCGAACGACTTGCTGATGCCCGCCAACACAACCTCAGCCATGGCACAGCACCCCTTCGTTCAGCTCGGAGAGCAGGGCGCGTCCGGAGGACGCCTCGAAGAGCGATATCGTTCTGGCGTTGAAACTGAGCCCGACAGTTTCGCCGGTCCGCACAGGCTGGTCCGAGCTGATCCGCGCCTTGAGCTCCCCATTGCGGGACCGCAGCGTGACGATCTGTGTGGTACCGAGGTATTCCGTCGCCAGCACCTCCGCGCGGTAGTCGCCGTCATCGACCAGGCGGATGTGTTCCGGGCGCACGCCGAAGAGCAGGTCTCCCTGGGCACCATCGCGCAGGACCGGAACACCGACGGTGGCGCCATTCAGCGCAACCCTGTCGGTGCCCGCAGCGAGCCTGCCGTTGAAAGGCAGGAAGTTCATCGGCGGCGAGCCGATGAAATCGGCCACGAACATCGTGGCCGGCTTGTCATAGATCTCCTGCGGCGTGCCGAATTGCTCGACCACCGCATTGTTCATGACAACAATCT
>JBAQHA010000521.1:0-2233 GCA_049288075.1 Oricola sp. | reverse complement strand
CTCGACCAGCGTGAACGCGGCCTGGCTGCCGCTGTCCTCGAAATAGCGCGTCAGCCCGCTCGCCAGCCCGCCGCCGCCGACAGCGACGATCACCCGGTCGAACGCGACGCCCGGCGGCGTCTGGGCGATCACCTCCTGCGCCACCGACGCCTGCCCCTCTATGATGTCGTCATGGTCGAACGGCGGCACCATTACCGCGCCTTCGGATGCGGCGTAGTCGAGTGCGGCGCGGTTGCAGTCGTCGAAATAGTCGCCGACGAGACGGATCTCGATATTGTCGCCTCCGAAGGCCCTCGTCTTGTCGATCTTCTGTTGCGGCGTCGTCACCGGCATGAAGATCACGCCCTGCTTGCCGAAGTGGCGGCACACGAAGGCCATGCCCTGTGCGTGGTTGCCGGCCGACGCGCAGACGAAGGGCCCGTCGACGCCTTCCGATAGGCGCTTGCGAATGAAGTTGAAAGCGCCGCGAATCTTGTAGGATCGCACCGGGGAGAGATCCTCCCGCTTCAGGAAGATGCGCGCGCCCGCCCTGGCGCTGAGGAACACGTTCTCCTGCAGCGGCGTTTCGGGGAAGAGCTCGCGCATTGCGACGGTGGCGGCGGCGACGGCGGAGGTGAATTCGCTCATGGGGACAATCCGTTACAGGCGGCAGCTACAGATATCGGTGGCCTTTGCTCGCCAGCCGGTCTATAGGCCAGCCGCCGGTTTGGCCAGAGCGCCCGGGGCGGGCGCCGCGGCCACGGCAAGGCAGGAGAGGCCATGAAGGGCAGAAATCTGCGCGCTGCGATCCATGTCAGCGCCGTCTTTGCGACCTGGCTCGCCGCGCTGATGCTGGTTCCGGCGCTGGCCGACCTGTATTACGGCAATCCGGACTGGATCGTCTTCGCCATCTCGTCGGCCGTGATCGCCGGGCTGGCGATCATCGTCACGGCGGCGACCCGCGGCATCCGCCCGGCCTATTCGACACGCTTCGCCTTCCTGCTCGTCAACCTGCTCTGGCTGACCTTCGCCGTCGCCGGCGCGGTGCCTTTCATCGGTTCGTCGGCGCATCTGAGCGTTGCCGATGCCTTCTTCGAATCCATGTCCGGCATAACGACGACCGGCTCCACGGTGATCTCCGGCCTCGACCACCTGCCTCCGGGCCTCCTCCTCTGGCGCTCGATCCTGCAGTGGGTCGGCGGACTCGGCGTTATCGTGCTCGGCATGTTCATCCTGCCCTATCTGAAGATCGGCGGCTCCTCCGTCTTCAAGCTGGAATCCTCCGACCGCTACGACCGTCCCTTCTCGCGCCTGACCACATTCGCGCGCTCCATCGTCGGCATCTATGTGGCCTCGACGCTCGCCTGCGCGGTGCTCTACGCGATGAGCGGCATGACGCCTTTCGACGCCGTGAACCACGCCATGACGACGGTGTCGACCGGCGGCTACTCGACCCACGACGCTTCCTTCGGCTATTTCCAGAGCCCGGTCACCCAGTGGATCGCCATCATCTTCATGCTGATCGGCGGCATCCCGTTTACCGCGCTGATCGTGCTGATGCTCAAGGGCCGTTTCGACGTCTTCCGCGACAACCAGGTCCTCGTCATGCTCGGCTATACGGCGATCCTGTCGGTCGCGGTCGCGATCTATCTCGACGTCGAGGGAATCGCCGGCTTCGGCAAGGGCGTCACCCTGGCGACCTTCAACATCGTCTCGGTCATCACCACGACCGGCTACGCCAACGCCGACTACCTGCAATGGGGACCCTTTGTGGTCGGCGTCGTCTTCGTCGCCACCTTCCTCGGCGGCTGCTCCGGCTCCACGGCCGGGGGCATCAAGGCCTATCGCTGGATCGCACTCTACGGGGATCTCCGTCGCGCTGTGAACCGCTTCATCTATCCGCATTCGGTGGCCAGCGTCCATTCCGGCGGCCAGACCGTCAGCGAGGATACGCTCGACGTCGTCTTGCTCTTCTTCGCCGCCTACATGATCATCTGGTGCGTATTGTCTCTCGCCGTCGCGCTGACTGGCCTCGATTTCGTCACCGCGTTCACCGGCGTGCTGACGGCCCTGTCGAATGTCGGCCCGGGCCTCGGCGACGTCATCGGCCCGGCGGGCAATTTCCAGTCCCTGACCGACACGGCGAAATGGATCCTGTCTTTCGCCATGCTGCTCGGCCGCCTCGAAATCTTCACCGTGCTGGTCCTGCTGGCGCCGGCGTTCTGGCGGGAGTGACGCGTGTCGGGCCGCCGGC
>JBAQHA010000520.1:0-3917 GCA_049288075.1 Oricola sp. | reverse complement strand
CGCCGACTCCGCATAAAAAGTCCTGATCGCGCTTGGACTGCGTGACATGGAAGCTGGCGGTTATGGGGCCACCGATCACATCGACCAGGCCGTCAACAAGCTTCAGCGAAAGAGCGCTGCAGCCGTCTCGGACTTCCGAACTCTCTCCGGCGACAAACCGTGCCCGGCATAGCGGATCGAGTCCGGCCCAGAATCCGTCTGCGCGAGCACAAGTCTTTGGTCTTTGGCGAGTGTCATTTCAGATACGTCAGGCGCCATGAATTCTCTCGTGCGGAAACAGCGCGTTATGAGGATTCGCAACGACGATTGAGTAATCTCCCCAATCGCCATGTCGTCCAGGTGTTCACGCCCGGAAAGCGCTCGACATCGTCTCGATACAACTCTTGTGCAGCAGCCGAACGAAGCCGTTGGTCCCCAGAAACGCCGTGTGCGCGAAATAGACCTTCATCGGCTCGATGCCGCGCAGGATGATGCGATTGGTGGCGGGATTGTCTTCGGTGATGCTCCATTCCGGAACGACGGCATAGCCGTGCCCGGCATCGACCAGCTGCGTGACGCTGGTGCTGCCGGAAGCGGTCGTGACGATCCTGGGAGGCGCGCCGAAGCGGCGGCCCAGATACTCGATCGACCGCGTGCGGATCATCTGACCCGGCTCATAAGTGATGAACGGACGGCGCGCGAAGAAGCTCAGGTCGCCGTCGTCGAAGGTCTGCGCGGTCCATTCGCGCGGATAGATCAGCGAAAGATGATATGCGCCGAGCCGGTGCTGTGAAATCGCGATCTGGTCGAAGCTGCGTTCGCTGACCGCTGCGTCGAGCGCGCCATCCATCATCATGCGCTCCAGCGTGGTGTCGCGTTCGAAAAAAACGAGCTCGATGTCCGGGGCTTCCTTGCGGAATTGCCGAAGCACATCTGGAAAGAAATGGTGGAACAGCGCCTGCGGGACGCCGACGCGCAGGACGGAGCGGACGTCATGCATCAGCACGGCGATGCGCGACAGGATCGTGTCCAGTTCCTCTCCGAGCGAGGCGTGCAGCGCCTTTCCCTGCGGCGTCAGCTGCACCTTGCGCGCCCCCTTCTCCGCCTCAATCAGCCTTTGCCCATAAATCTGTTCGAGCCGCCGGACGTGATTGGAGGCCGACTGGTAGGATATGTTCAGTTCACGCGAGGCGGCCGAGAAGGATCCCGTCCGCGCGACAAGGTGAAATGTCTGGAGCAGCGATATGTCCACCTTTGGCTTGCCGGCCTTTTCGTCGTCAACGCTGGAGGGACTGCTGTCCTTCATGGATTTCCGTGCCGTTCGGCAATGCTGAAGCTGCGGGCGCTGTGGACAACGGCGCAAAGAACGGGCTTTCCCGCAATAGTCCCGGTGTCAGTTCGCCATGGTCAAGCAATCCCCGGTGGGGCGCAAGCCCTGTGCAGGCGATATCGACAACGCAGGCCGCATGCGCCGCTGTCGCGACCGATACGGCACTTTGCCATTGACCGTCGCCGTCCTGGCGGGCGGAAATCATCTGAAGGAAATGTTCGGGCCTGGCTCCCGGACCGCGGCGCAAGATCATCGAAATGATCACCCGGTCCTCGCTTATCGCGGGCAAGCCGTTCATCAGCAGATTGTGCAACTGGTACAAACGCTCGGAGAGACCGAGATCGTCGAGCAGGAACCGGACATAGTCGAGATGCCCCGGATAGCGGAGCGTCTTGAATATCAGATTGCCGACCTGCCCGTCATAGCGATGTATCAGTCCGTCCAAAGTCCCGGCCGTCGTGAACGCCTCGAATTGCTCGCCGGCCAGCGCGATCTCCTCGAGTTCCTGAAGCGGGCGGAGTTCGGTGATCCTGCCATCCCTGATCGCAAGGCATGGAGCGGTATATTCGGCGATAAGGCCGCCGAGGCTCCACATCTTCCCATAGCCAAGGCGATTGGTGCGGTGTGCCGGCAACACGCCGACGCGGACCTCGAGTTCGGTTTGGCGATCGCATCCCGCCAGCATTTCGCCGGTCAGCGCCGTGACATAGCCCGGCGCGAGACCGCAGGCCGGAACGACGCATGAAGCGTCGGTCGCGCGCTTTGCGATTTCGCGGGCCGTGGCCGGATTCTCGCTGATGTCGATATAGTGGCACCCGCGTTCCTGCGCGAGCGTCACCACATCGGAAAGATTGAGTTTCGTTTCGGTGCAGACGACCGCCGTCGTGCCGGCCAGCGCGCGTCCAACGCTTTCGCGGAAATGACCATCGAGATGCAGCGTCTCGAGGCCATCGGCTTCGGCGTCCCGCAATCCCTCGTCATGCGTATCGGCGACCACCGGACGATAACGCGAATCCGCGGCCAGTTTGGCGGCGATGGCGCGCCCCATGGGGTCGCCGCCGAGGATGACGATCCGGTACGGAGGCATGGTCCGGTCAGGCATGGAAGCGCGCCAGGAAGCTTCTCAGGCGTTCCGACTTCGGATTATGCAGCACCTCGTCCGGGCTTCCCGTCTCCGCGACATGTCCCTGTTCCATGAAGACGATCCGGCTCGCGGTATCGGCGGCAAAGCTCATTTCGTGGGTCACGAGCACCATGGTCATTCCGGTCTCGGCCAGGCGCCGGACGACCTGCAGGACCTCGCCAACGAGTTCAGGATCCAGCGCGCTCGTCACCTCGTCCAGAAGGAGCACATCCGGTTTCATCGCCAGGGCGCGGGCGATCGCAACGCGCTGCTTCTGACCGCCCGAGAGATGCGCGGGATAGACATCGCGCTTCTCCTCCAGGCCAACCTCCGCAAGGAGCGCCATCGCCGTCGCCTCGGCCTCGGAGGCAGACTGCTTCAGTACGACCAGCGGCCCCTTGGTGACGTTCTGCAGAACCGTCAGGTGCGGGAACAGGTTGAAATGCTGGAACACCATCCCGACTCGGCGGCGAAGGTCGCCCATCCCGATCCGGTTTTCGCCCGACTTGAATTTCTTGCGAACCTCCTGCCCGCCGAACCGGATGTCGCCGGAGGTCGGCATTTCGAGCATGTTGAGGCAACGGATCAGAGTGGACTTTCCCGAGCCGGAAGGTCCGATCACGCTGACGACCTCGCCCGGCATGATGTCGAGATCGATTCCGTGCAGGACCTGCAGTTTGCCGAAGGACTTCGTCAGGCCGCGGACCGAGATGATGGGCATTGTCTGGTCGGTCATTGGATTGGTCTCCGGGCTGGCCGCTCAATCGCTGCGGCGCATGCGGCGTTCGAAATAATCGGCGATCTGCGTGAGCGGAAAGAGCATGCTGAAATACATGATCGCGGCGAGCGAATAGCTCTCGAGCGGACGATAGGTTTCCGAATTCACGACCGAGGTCATGTAGGTGAGTTCGGCGATCGATATCGCGTAGAGCAGCGAGGTGTTTTTCACCTGGATGACGGACTGGTTGATGAACGCAGGGAGCATCTTCTTCACGGCCTGGGGCAGGATGATGTAGCGCATCGACTGGATGCCGGACATGCCGACCGCGACAGCCGCCTCACGCTGACCTTTGTCGATGGCATTGATGCCGCCACGGAAGATCTCGGCGTAGAAGGAACCGACATAGAAGGAAAGGGTCAGCAGGCCGGCCATCGTGTTGGAAATCGTGAAGCCGAGCAGCATCGGCAAGGCGTAATACGCCCAAAGGATTTGCACGAGCAGCGGCGTGCAACGAAACAGTTCCTGGTAGCTGCGGGCCAGAAGGCGCAAAACCGGGAAGCGCGATAGACGCGCGAAACAGGTTGTCAGGCCGACGACGACGCCGATGGCGATCGAACCGATCGTGTAGAGGAACGTTGTCCAGATACCGATGAGGAACAGGTCGAAGGACTGAAGGACGGTGTAGAAATCCCAGTGATACATCGCCTGTTTTCCGATCTACCGTATTGGCGCTTTGTGTGATGCGAACCGGCCCGGTTCGGGCC
>JBAQHA010000519.1:0-2850 GCA_049288075.1 Oricola sp. | reverse complement strand
TGCTGGTCCAGCACATCAGCACCATGCTGCAAGCCCCCAATATCGCGGCCGCGGCGGGCGTGGAGTTGCTGGATGCGGTCAGCGCAGATATCCCCGATGAAGTCACCAGCGGCGATGACGATCGGGGCGGGCTGCAACAGCGCCCCGACTTGCAGAGATCGCCGGCTACCCCGACGGTCAAGAACAGCGCGGTGGAGACAGAAGGCTATCCGGTCCGCGCGCGCAGGGCAGGGTACATTCAGTACATCGATCCGGATATCTTGTATGCCCTGGCCCGGGAAAAGAATCTGGTCGTCCGTCTGCTGCGCAAGCCGGGGCATTTTGTCCGGCGCGGCGGCATGGTTGCGCTGGTTTGGCCCGCGAGCCAGGTCGACGAGCCGTTGGAGCGCGAGATTCGTCACGCCTTCCAGATCGGCAACGTGCGCACTCCCACCCAGGATATCAAATACGCGGTCAACCAGCTCACCGAAATGGCCGTGCGCGCCATGTCTCCGGCCATCAATGACCCGTTCACGGCCATGACCTGCCTGGATTACATGGGTGAAGGCCTGGCGCTGTTCATCCGCCAGGGTGAGCGCACTGCCCGCGACTTCGACCTGGATGACCAGCTCGGCTTGGCTTTTGAGCCGGTAACCTTGGACGAACTGCTCAGCGCCGCCTTCGACATGCTGCGCCATGCCAGTTGCGACAACGCCAGCGTTCTGCTGCACATGCTGGAAACAATCGACGTGATGGGTCAGGAGACGAAAGCGCCTGAGGCGCGGCGGCAATTACTTCGTCACGTCAGCCTCATCCAGGCGGAAAGCCAGGCAGGCGCCTTGATCGAACAGGATCGGCAGCTCATCGAACGAAGCAGCGCAGCCTTACAGCTAAAACTGGCTGGCGCCTAAGGAGTCCCATGAATCCACCACAACCACCCCCCACGGGCATTGCCCGCTTCATTCCCGGTCTGGCCCTCATCAGAGGGTTTAGTCCCGTGCTGCTGCGCAGCGAATTCATCGTGGCCATCACGGTGTTTGCGGTGCTGGTACCCTCGGCCATGGCCTACGGCGACCTGGCCGGGGTCACGCCTGTCGCCGGGCTGTACGTGGCGCTGGGCGCGATGGTGATGTACGCGCTGTTTGGCACCTCCAAACAGGTCGTCATGGGACCGGAGGCGACGGCCGCGATCATGACGGCAACCGCCGTGGCGCCGCTGGCCGGCGGTGATGTCGCGCGCTATGCTGCGCTCGCCGCGTTGCTCGCGCTTCTGGTAGGCGTGGTAGCGCTGCTCGCGCGTGTCGCCCGGCTGGGCTTCATCACCGATCTCTTGTCCAAGCCGGTGCTGGTCGGCTACATCGTCGGCGCGGCGCTGATCGTCATCGGCAGCCAATTGGGCAAGATGTTCGGCATCAAGCTTGAGAGCGACCAATTCTTCCGGCAGGTTGTGGAACTTATCAGCCGCCTCGACGAAGCGCATCTGCTGACCGTTGCCATTGGCGCGCTCTGTGTGGCGACGCTGCTCATCATACGCCGCGTGAATCGCAAAATTCCCGGCCCGCTGATCGTGGTGGTTGGCGCGATCCTCGCTTCGGTCGTCCTTGATTTCCCGGCCAAGGGCGTCGCTGTCGTCGGGCCGGTGCCGCCCGGCCTTCCACAATTGACGATCCCCGCGATCACGGTGCAAGATATCTTTGCGCTGCTGCCTGCTGCCCTGGCTCTCACGATCCTGATCTACGCCGATGAGATACTAACCTCGCGCGTCTTTGCGGTGAAACACAGCCAGAAGGTCGACGCCAACCAGGAATTCGTCGCTCTCGGCATGGCCAATATCGGCGCCGGGCTCTTGACCGGTTTCCCGGTCGCGCTCAGCGCCTCGCGCACGGCCGTCGCCGATCAGATGGGCGGCAAAACGCAGTGGGTCGGGCTGATCGCCGCGGCGCTCACCGTCATCTTCCTGCTCTTTTTCACAGCGCTGCTGGAGCCCCTGCCCACCGCCGCGTTGGGCGCCATCATCATCGTCGCTTCGATCGGGTTGATCGACATTGCGGCGTTTCGCTTCCTGCGGCAGGTTCGTCCCGCCGAGTTCTGGCTGGCGGTGGTCACAATGGTTGGCGTGCTCACAGTCGGCGTTTTGCAGGGTATTCTCGTCGCCGTGGTGCTATCGCTGATTCTTGTCCTTTATCACATCTCGCGGCCGCACGATGCGCTGTTGGACGATGTGGACGCGGCCGGCGGCACGGTCTATCGCGGTGTCGCCGACAAAGCGACGGTGATGACCGAGCCGGGCTTGATTGTCTATCGCTTCGATGCGCCGCTGGTCTTTGCCAACGCGGCGTTCTTCACCGAACGGCTGGAAGCGTTGATCGCCAACGCTGGCGCGGGTCTGAAGTGCATCATCCTCGACGCGGAACCCATCAGCGATTTCGATTCGACGGCGGCCGAGGCGTTGGAGACTCTGGACGCGGATGTGGAACGGATCGGCGTCGACTTGTGGATTGCGCGCGCCAATGAACCACTGCGTGAACTCCTGACAGCCACGGGACTGACCAAGCGGCTTGGTGCAGAGCACCTCTATCCATCGGTGCGTGCAGCGGTGGTGGCCTACCGCGCGCAATTCGAGAGTTGACTGGACACCCGTCGCCACGGGTGTGACCAGCGCCACGGACTGGACAAAGGACATGGTGCCTGAGATGAACCAAGAGAAACCCCTCACTCGCGCGCGATTGACCACGCCGCGTGCCGCGGCCGTCGCCGGCATCGCCTTCTCGCTGCTGCTCATCGCCAGCCTGGCGCTGATTCGCCTGTCCGTCCCCGAAGATCCGCAAGACGCCGGGGATTGGCTGGTGGGTGGATGGCGCAACGTCTCGC
>JBAQHA010000518.1:0-1778 GCA_049288075.1 Oricola sp. | reverse complement strand
GCGTGTCAGAGAAATGCTAGCCATAGGATAATTCCCCAGATTCGTTTGATTTTCAGCCATAAACGTCAGGTAACTTGTCAGGACCATGGCGTTTTCGACCTGAACGCCCGCTGAACGACACTTTTCGGTGAACACAGCGTTGCGCGGCAGCGTCACGGCGAAACGTGCAGCACGACCTCCCGGCGGTGCGGGCGGTCGCGATGCTCGAACAGGTAGACGCCCTGCCAGGCGCCGAGCATGGCGCGGCCGCCGGATACCGGAATGGAGAGCGAGACCTGCGTCATCGCCGCCTTGATGTGGGCCGGCATGTCGTCGGGGCCCTCGGTGGTGTGGACGATCCAGCGCATCGACGGGTCTGTCGCCGGCGGCACAAGGCGACGGAAGAACTCCTCGAGATCGCGCCGGACGTCGGGATCGGCGTTCTCCTGGATCAGCAGCGAGCAGGAGGTATGGCGCACGAACGCGGTCAAGAGCCCCTCGCCCGCCCCTGTCTCGCGCAGGAAGGCGTGGATGCGGTCCGTGAACTCGTAGAGGCCGGGGCCGTGCGTCTGTAGTGAAAGGACTGTTTGCATGGCGTTTCCCGTTCCCCGGCAGTCAATCCGATCGCAATCCGGCATGCAACCGCATGTTGATACCGGTCAAGGACAAGCGGCCGTCGCAAGCCGAGTCTGACACATACCCGAATGCCCGGAGGGAGCGCATCATGCCCGAATTCAGACTCGTCGACGTTACCGAGCAACCTTATGTCTATGCCGACTGCAAATGTGCGATGGCGCCAGCGGATATCAGCCGGACGATGGGCAACGCATTCGCCCTGGTGATGGAATTCATCCAGAAGAACGGGCTGACGCTGACCGGGCCTGCGCTATCGGTCTATTACAGCTACGATCCGGAGACGGTGGAGTTCAGAGCCGGATTCTTCGTTTCGGCGGAGGATGCGAAGAAGGCGTCCGGCGCCATCAAGGCCGGGATGACGCCGGCCGGTCGCGTCGTCAGTTTCACCCATGTCGGCCCCTATTCGAAGTTCTCCGAAAGCTACGGGGCGCTGATGGAGTGGATGCAGGGCGAAGGGCTGGCGCTCGGCGCGCCGACCTGGGAGACCTATGTCGACGATCCCGATTCCACGCCGGAGGCCGAATTGCGCACCGACATCTACGTGTCGCTTGCCTGAACCGGCCCCGGAGGAGGCGGTCCCGACGCCGAATATCTACGAGAAATTCAGCCGGCGTGACGATCTTCACGACGAGGCAGTGCGAGGGTTTGATCTTGCCGCGACGCGCGGGTCCGCCTAGCGTGGCGCGCAAACGGAGGCCGGTCCATGGGCACCATCGCATTCCTGCTCGTCGCGCTGGTGGCGCTCGCCCATCTCGGCTTTCTCGTCCTGGAGATGTTCCTGTGGAACACGCCGTTCGGCCGCAAGAGCTTCGGCCTCACGCAGGAATTCGCGGCGCAATCGGCGGCGCTCGCCGCCAACCAGGGGCTCTATAACGGCTTCCTCGCCGCCGGGCTGGTCTGGGCGCTGTGGGCCGACCGCTTCGACCTGAAGGTCTTCTTCCTCGCCTGCGTGATCGTCGCCGGCCTCTACGGCGCGGCGACCGCCAAGCGCTCGATCCTCTTTATCCAGGCCCTGCCCGCCGCGCTGGCGCTGATCGCCGTGGTGCTGGCGGGGTAAGGGGAGCGGTGGAGGTGCGGATGTGATTGGGCTTCGGGGCCAGTCGCCAACATCGTCCCCCTCTCCGTCTCGCTTCGCTCGACACCTCTCCCCCGCATAGCAGGGG
>JBAQHA010000517.1:0-10045 GCA_049288075.1 Oricola sp. | reverse complement strand
AACCCGGGCGAGCACAAGATTCTGCCCGAGATCATTTCCAAGGAGCCGCTCGGGCCGGCAGTGCGCCAGGGTGATGACCAGTGGTTCAACATCATCAAGTGGGTTCACTTTGCGATGCTGAACGCCGAGGAACTGGGCGTGACGCAGGCAAACGTCGATGAAATGGCAGCCGGCGAAAACCCGGAAATCAAGCGCCTTCTCGGCACCGAAGGCGAATTCGGCACCGCCATCGGCCTGGACAACGACTGGGCTGCCAAGGTCATCAAGGCCGTTGGCAACTATGGCGAAGTCTTCGAACGCAATGTCGGTCCTGACACGCCGCTCGGAATCGCACGCGGGATCAATGCCCTGTGGTCGAAGGGCGGCTTGCAGTACGGTCCGCCAGTCCGCTGATCGTGACGAACCTGCTCACCCGGTCTCTGAGGCCGGGTGAGATCCGATCCTTCGTGTGGACATGCGATTCCATAGACCGGCCGCGGCAAGGCGGACGAGCTTTCTGGCATGGCACGTCCATCACGCCGCAAAGGTGGAAAGCGACATGGCCGTTTCCGATGTGACACCGAACGGGCGCGGAAGCGCCGACGACAGCGCTCCAAAAGTCGCGTTGTTGAACAATCCAGAGGTTCGTGGCTGGCTTTTCCAGATCGTCCTGGCCATCCTGATTGGTTATCTCGCCGTCACCGGCTGGAGCAACATGAACGAAAACCTGCGCAGGGCGGGTATCGCGTCCGGCTGGGGGTTCCTTTCCAACAATGCCGGCTTTCAGATCAGCCAGACGCTGATCGAATACAGTCAGGCGACATCGACATATGGCCGCGTTTTCGTGGTCGGATTGCTCAACACGTTCGCTGTGGCGATATTGGGTATCGTGTTCGCCACAGTGATCGGCTTTGTCGTCGGCATAGCGCGTCTATCGAAGAACTGGATGGTGAGCAGGCTGGCGACGGTCTATGTCGAAATGCTGCGCAACATCCCGCTGCTGCTGCAGATATTCATCTGGTATTTCGGCGTATTGCGGCTGTTGCCGCAACCGCGCGAAGGCTTTGACTTCGGTTTCCTCGGCCTGTTGAACAATCGCGGCTACTTCGCTCCGAAAGCGATCTGGGGCGAGGGCGCCGGATTCACCTTCTACGCATTGGTCGCCGCCTGTGTCATCGCCTGGGCGGTCGCGCGGTGGGCGCGCAAGCGCCAGATGGCGACGGGACAGATATTCCCGAGCTTCCTGTTCGGCCTCGGGGTAATCGTGCTGCTGCCACTCATCGTCTTCATCGCGTCCGGCATGCCGTTGTCCTGGGATGTCCCCAAGATGGGCGGTTTCCGACCGAGCGGTGGCATGTCGATCATCCCGGAATACATTGCGATGCTCGTCGCGTTGTCGACCTATACGGCGACGTTCATCGCCGAAATCGTGCGTGCGGGCATATTGGCGGTCAACAGGGGCCAGACAGAGGCCGCGCATGCCCTGGGTCTGCGCAACGGTCCGACGCTTCGTCTCGTCGTCATCCCGCAGGCCATGCGCATCATCATTCCGCCGTTGACCAGCCAGTATCTGAATCTGACGAAGAATTCCTCGCTCGCTGTCGCCATCGCCTATCCCGAATTAACCTCTGTCTTCGCCGGCACGGCGCTCAACCAGACGGGTCAGGCAGTCGAGATCATCTCGCTGACGATGCTGACCTATCTGACGATCTCGCTGGCGACGTCATTGTTCATGAACTGGTACAACAGCCGCGTTGCGCTGGTGGAGAGGTGAGACAATGACTGACCGACCGCACACGATGGACGTCGCCTATGTTCGCAGCGAGATGCTTGGCGCACAGCCCGCTCCGACGACGTCCAGAGGCATCGTCGCCTGGTTTCACGAGAGCCTTTTCTCGTCGATTCCCTACACGCTCCTGACACTTCTCTGCATCTACATCATTTACGTGATCGTCCCCCCGGTGCTGAGCTTCCTGCTCTTGAATGCGTCGTGGACCGGCGCGGATCGGGCTGTCTGCTCGACAGCGGCGCAGGGCGGCACCCAGCCTGACGGCTGGTTCGGCGCCTGCTGGGCCTATGTCGGCGCGTACGGAAACCAGTTCATCTACGGCCGTTATCCGGACGCGGAAGAATGGCGGGTCAATATCGTCGCCATCCTGTTTTTCGGCGGCCTTGTACCGTTGTTGATGCCCAGCGCGCCGTTCAAGCGCCAGAACATTATCTTTGTCGCTGTGATTTTCCCGCTGGCGGCGCTGATTCTCCTCACAGGCGGGCATTTCAGCGTGGCGGGACTCTACATACCGCTCGCGATCCTTGCCGTGATCTTCCTTGTCGGGGCATTCGCCTTCGCCAAGCTGTCGGATTCCGATCCGATGCCGAAGCTGAAGACCGTGGCCGCCATAGTTGCCGGCCTGTTCGTCCTGCTTTTCATCCTTGGCTTCGATTTCGGGCTCAACCGCGTCGAGACAGAGGTCTGGGGAGGCTTGCTCGTCACGATGGTGATTGCGGTCACCGGCATCGCCGCGTCTCTGCCGCTCGGAATCGCGCTCGCGCTCGGCAGGCGGTCGGCTCTCCCGATCGTTCGTTTCTTTTCGATCGTCTTCATCGAATTCTGGCGCGGCGTACCGCTGATCACCGTCCTGTTCATGTCCTCGGTGATGCTTCCGCTGTTCCTTCCCGAGGGGGTCTCTTTCGACAAGCTGTTGCGCGCACTCATCGGCGTGGCGCTGTTCTCGTCCGCCTACATGGCCGAGGTTGTGCGCGGCGGCCTGCAGGCGCTGCCGAAGGGGCAATACGAGGGCGCGATGGCTCTCGGTCTCAACTGGACGCAGATGATGCGGATGATCATCCTGCCGCAAGCCCTGAAACTCGTGATCCCCGGTATCGTCAACACGTTCATCGGCCTCTTCAAGGATACGACTCTGGTGTTGATTATCGGTTTGTTCGACTTCCTGGGCCAGATTCAGTCGTCCTATTCCGACCCGGCTTGGTCGTCTCCGGTCCAGTCGATGACAGGCTATTCATTCGCGGCGCTGATCTATTGGATCTTCTGTTTCAGCATGTCGCGTTACTCGCAATTCATGGAGCGCAAGCTCGATACTGGTCACAAACGGTAAGGATCCGAATCCATGGCAACTGAAAACGCAGTCGCACCGGAAGAACTGCACGCGGATCGAACGAAAATGACGGTGTCCGACACCGACGTCGCGATCGAGATTGCCGACATGCACAAGTGGTATGGTGACTTCCACGTGTTGCGCGACATCAACCTGAAGGTCATGCGCGGTGAGAGAATCGTCATTTGCGGCCCGTCGGGTTCTGGCAAGTCGACCATGATCCGCTGCATAAACCGGCTGGAGGAGCACCAGAAGGGCAAGATCATCGTCGATGGCATCGAACTGACCAACGACCTGAAGAAGATCGACGAAATCCGTCGTGAGGTTGGAATGGTGTTCCAGCACTTCAACCTGTTTCCGCATCTGACAATCCTGGAGAACTGCACGCTTGCCCCGATCTGGGTGCGCAAGATGCCGAAGAAGGAAGCCGAGGAGCGGGCGATGCACTTCCTCGAGCGCGTCAAGATTCCGGAGCAGGCGCTGAAATATCCGGGTCAGCTCTCCGGCGGCCAGCAGCAGCGGGTGGCGATCGCCCGGTCGCTATGCATGAACCCGCGGATCATGCTGTTCGACGAGCCGACGTCCGCTCTCGACCCGGAAATGATCAAGGAAGTGCTCGACACGATGGTGGGCCTTGCCGAGGAGGGCATGACCATGCTGTGCGTGACGCACGAGATGGGCTTCGCCCGTCAGGTGGCCAACCGCGTCATCTTCATGGACCAGGGACAGATCGTCGAACAGAACGAGCCCGACGCGTTCTTCGACAACCCGCAGCATGAGCGCACCAAGCTTTTCCTGAGCCAGATCCTGCACTAGTTCGCGATCCAGACTGGATTAAAAGGCCGGCCGTGGAGGCCGGCTTTTTTCAATCCGGCATGCGATAGCCGTAAAGCCAGTCGAGATCGGAGAGGAACGATTCCGCGGGCCGCATCGAGAAAAACATGTTGCGCGCAAGCCGGCCTGCGCCGCTCTGGTGATAGGTCCAGCGGTTGAAAGCCGTGCGTTTGGCGACGCGCAGGATGCGGTCAAGGCGGAGTTGTCGGTAGTGCGTGAAGGCTGATTGCGGATTTTCCCGGTGAGCGGAAATCGCGATAGCCGCCGCGTAGCCGTCCTCGATCGCCATCGCCGCTCCCTGGGCGGCGAAGGGCTCCAGACCGTGGGCGGCGTCGCCGATAAGCAGAACGCGGCCATGGTGCCACGGGCCGGACGGATCGACCGAATTGAGCGGCCATGCCGTCCAGCTCGCCCTGTCTATGGCGCCGAGCTCGACCACCTTGCGCACCGTCTCGAAGAGCCGCTTCAGTGCGGCGTCGTCGGCCTTCTGCGCCCAATCGCCCGCATTCAGCCGGCCATGGGTGATTCCGACGATGTTCAATGTTTCGGAATTGCGGACGGGATAGGTGACGAGATGGCTGTCAGGGGCCATCCAGGCGGTGACCTTGTTTGCCTCGGCCGGTATCGCCGGGCCGATCGCCCGCCAGGCAATTCGGCCGGTCGGCTTCTGCTCGCTCGCGCCCGGCACCGCGGCGCGCACCTTCGACCAGATGCCGTCGGCTCCGATCAGGATATGCGAGGCGACTTCGCGCTCACCGCCGGCCGACACCAGGCGCGTCGTGACGCGGCTCGCGTCCTGGCGAATGACCGAGACCCGGTGACCGGTCAGAAGTGTGATCGAGGGATTGGCTTGCGCCGCCGCATAGAGCGCGCCATGCAGGCTGGCGCGGTGCGCCGTCAGATAGGGCGCATCCATCTGTTTCAGCCATGCGGGCGTGATCGCGAGATCGAGGAGGATGCGACCCGTCGGCGCGTCGCCGAGCCGGATGGAGGAGGGCGCGACGGCCTTTTCCTCAAGCGCATCGAGAACGCCGAGCGTCCTTAGAATCCGCGTGGCGTTGGGTGCGATCTGCAGCCCCGCGCCGACTTCCGACGGCTCGTCGAACGCCTCCGCGATCGTCACCGACAAGCCCTTGCCGGCAAGCGCAAGGGCTGCTGTCAGCCCTGCGATACCGGCGCCTGCAATCAATATGTGCGTGGTCTCGGTCACCGGATCCGGGAGAAATTCGTGTCGTCGCCGCCGCTCAGGCGGCCGAGCGCGCGGGCTCGAAACTGCATCCGGCGGGAATCGTTTCCTCGGCTCCGAGCTTCGGATTGTATACGTAGAGCGTCGAGCAGTAGGGGCATACCTTCTCGCTCTCGTCGCCCATGTCGAGGAACACATGCGGATGATCGAAGGGCGGATTGGCACCGACGCACATGAATTCTTTGACGCCGATCTCGATTCTCGGGTGCCCGGCGTCGTTCTGGAAGTGAGGCGTTGAGTGACCTGCCATCGGAAAGTCCTGTGTCGATTGTCATGTCTTGCGGCACCGCACACTAGCCTCCCGGCGCCGGAATTGGTAGCCAGTCGACATCGAAATCGACACGCGAAGTCACAGAATCCGGATCACAGACGGCGATGCCCACCTTCCAGCACGACAACCTGAACCTCGCCTATTTCGACGAAGGCGAACCTTTGGGCGATCCCGTCCTGCTGATTCACGGCTTCGCCTCGTCCAAGACGGTCAACTGGATCGGGCCGGGTTGGCTCAAGACTCTGAGCGACGCCGGCTATCGCGTCATTGCCATCGACAATCGCGGCCATGGCGAAAGCGACAAGCCGCACGGGACGGAGGCCTACACGCCGGAAAAGATGGCCGGCGACGCGGTCGCGCTGCTGCGTCACCTCGGTATCCCGCAAGCCCATGTAATGGGATACTCGATGGGCGCGCGCATCTCGGCCTTCATGGCGCTTGCCGCGCCTGAGGCGGTTCGTTCGCTGGTCTTCGGCGGGCTTGGGATCGGCATGATCGAAGGAGTCGGCGGCTGGGAAGGGATAGCGGAAGGCCTGCTCGCCGATTCGATTGCCAGCGTCACGCATCCGCGCGCGCGGGCGTTTCGCGCCTTCGCGGACCAGACCGGGAGCGACCGGGTGGCGCTTGCCGCCTGCATCGAGTCCTCGCGTACGCTGGTGACGGCGGAGCAGGCGGCCCGGATTTCCGCGCCGACGCTGATCGCGGTCGGGACGAAGGACGACATCGCGGGCGATCCGCACGCACTCGCGGCTCTGATGCCGAACGCGAAGACCGTCGATATTCCGGGCCGGGACCACATGCTTGCGGTCGGCGACCGGGTGTTCAAGCAGGCGGTCCTGGAGTTCCTTTCAAGTCTGGCTTAACGGCTGGATCAGCATAATTGACGAAGAATTGACCGGGGTTCGTTTAAATCCGCGCGCGGATGCGCTATTTAATGCGCACCCAACTCGATGACGGAGGCCGCCATGGCGCAGCATCGCACATTCGCCACGACAAGAGAGATCGAGACGCTCGATCCGATCTGGCATGCCGTTCGCGAGGACGCCGAGGCCGCGATCTCCAACGACCGCGCATTGGGCGCTTTCATGTTGTCGACGGTCGTGAACCAGCCGACGCTGGAAGAAGCGGTCATCCATCGCATCTCCGAGCGGCTGGATCACCCGGATATCGGCGCGGACCTGCTGCGGCAGTCGTTCCGGTCGATGCTGCAGGCCGACCCGTCCTGGAGCGAGGTCGTGCGCGTCGACATGCAGGCGGTGTACGACCGCGATCCGGCATGCACGCGGTTCATCGAGCCGCTGCTCTATTTCAAGGGCTTCCACGCGATCCAGACGCATCGTCTGGCGCATTGGCTCTACAAGAACGGGCGGATCGATTTCGCGCTCTACCTGCAAAGCCGCTCGTCCGCGGTTTTCCAGACCGACATCAACCCGGTCGCGCGGATCGGCAAGGGCATCTTCCTCGACCATGCCACCGGTCTCGTCGTCGGCGAGACGGCGGTGATCGGCGACAATGTCTCCATCCTGCATTCGGTGACGCTCGGCGGTACCGGCAAGGAGGGCAGCGACCGTCATCCGAAAATCGGCGACGGGGTGCTGATCGGCGCCGGCTCGAAGATCCTCGGCAACATCAGGATCGGCAACTGCAGCAAGGTCGCCGCAGGCTCGGTGGTGCTGAAGGACGTTCCGCCGTCGATGACGGTCGCGGGCGTGCCGGCGCGCGTCGTCGGCGGGTCCGGATGCAGCGAACCGTCTCGCGCAATGGACCAGTTGCTCGAATCCGACTGAACCCTATCTCTCCGGGAAAGCCCCGCGCTCGGACTTGCGCCGGCGCGCCAATCGTGTTTTGCCATGTCAAGACAGGTTGAAACAACAACGCCAACCCGGGAGCCGGTCCGTGACATCTGAAGAACTGTCGAAGCTTACGCGATTTTTCAAGAAGACCTTCGACAACGCCTCGCTTGCAGTCAAACCGCGTCCGCGCATTGCGGATTCGGCGGAACTCTATGCCGGCGAGGAATTTCTGGGTGTCGTCACGCGCATCGAGGACGAGGGGGAGGTGTCTTACGACCTGTCCATGTCGATCCTCGACATAGACCTGGAAGACTAGGCTGGAAGACTAGGTCAGTCTTCCGTCTTCACCAGCAATTTGTCGAGAAGCTCGGGCAGGACGGCGTTCAGCTTTCGCCAGTCGTCCAGCAGGCTGGCCGGAAAGCGTATCTGCGCGCTCAGCGTTTCACCGATCTGAATGTCGGTTTCGCAGGGCGCGAGGATGACCTGCTGCGCGGCCTCCGTATCCTGGCAACGCACGACGAAGCGCCTGCCGGATTTCAGGTCGGGCAGGCTGTAGATCAACCGCTCGTTGATGTAGCCGTGTTCCTGCGACAGGGCGTGGCTCTTCAGCCCGTGACCAAGATCCGTCGCCGCGCCGGTCATCACGTTCCTGTAGACGGGGTCGAACCGGCCGGCCATGTCCTTGGTCGTCGATCGTGCCGTGATGGAGATGAAGACGATCGAATTCGTCCCCGGATCGACGTCGTTGAACGCAGAGGCCAGATTGTCGCGAAAGCCGGACAGGCTCGGCCAATGGATATAGAGGTCAACCTGGTTGGCCAGTCCCGGGCGGCGCTGGTCCTGCTTGCGGATCATATTGGCCGGGACCGAGAGCGCGTCGTTGCCGATGATGATCTCGAAACGCTGTGTCGATGAGGTGTGGCCGGCCTTGACCAACGAATGCCCGTACAATTTTCCCGCGACCAGGATCGCCACGGACAGCGCCGCCAGCAGCCCGAAGGCCAGAAACATCCGGTAGGCGAGGATGGGCAAGCCCCTCCTGATGTCGAACCGGTCGTCTGCGTTGGCTGTCGCTGCGGGCATGGCTCGTCGATCTGACCCCGTTTGGCACAGAATTTCTGGCATCGAATATGCATCACTCGATACGCGTTTGGTAAACATTGGGTTAACGGGGGTATTCGGGATGATTGAGTTGATGATTTTCGCCACGGGGGCCGCGGTCGCGATGGCCTGCTTCCATCTGATTCGGGCGGTGACCGGGTTCACCCCGGCTTTCGATCGCGAGACCCTCCACGAGGTCGGCATACTTGGCGCCTTCGCTGTCTATTGCGGCGCGGGGCCGGTACTGCTGGTGCGTGCGCTCGATCATGCCGAGCCGCATACAATGGCGGCGATGCTGCGAAACACGTTGGTGTTCACGTTTCTGATCCTCGCATGGACAGGCGCGATCGGGATACTCGCCCTGGAAAGCGCGCGCGCTATCTTGTAGGAGCCGTGCCGGCCGTGGGACTTTCGTCCCGAAGTGGAACAGGACGGGACAAGACGATGCCTCTTTACCTACTCGATGGCGTTTCGCCCGAATTTGCCGGCACGGGACCGGCCTTCGTCGCGGAAGACGCGCGCGTCATCGGAAAGGTGACGCTCGGCGAGGACAGCGGCGTCTGGTTCGGATGCGTTTTGCGAGGCGACAACGAGCGCATTACGATCGGGGCGCGAACCAACGTCCAGGAACACACAGTGATGCATACCGATATGGGCTATCCCCTTGATATCGGGGAGGGCTGCACGATCGGCCATCGCGCCATGCTGCATGGCTGCACGATTGGCGATAACAGCCTCATCGGCATCGGCGCCATCATTCTCAACGGCGCGCGGATCGGAAGCAATTGTCTGGTTGGGGCAGGGGCTCTCGTCACCGAGGGCAAGTCATTTCCCGACGGCAGCCTGATTGTCGGCGCGCCGGCGCGCGTCGTCCGGGAACTCGACGAGAAGGCGATCGCCTTCCTGCGCGAATCCGCGGAGCACTATGTCGAAAACGCCCGGCGGTTCTCAGCGGGGCTGAAACAGACAGACCGCTGAACGCTGTCCCCGAAAAGGAAGAGCCGGCCATCAGAGATGGCCGGCTCCTGTTACCCGGTCGTTGGGGATGGGATGGTTTGGGGACTCGACCGGGGGACCTCGCTGTCGCCGACGCAACTAATTCTGTGCCACGCTGCTCCGTTCGTCGATGATATCGACCCACTTGCCCGCGTTTGCCGTGGATTGGCGCTTCAGGTAGCGGTAGCGCGTGTCGCGCCAGTCGAGCACCGCTCCGACCAAATTATCGAGAATGAAGTCGCCGTGATCGGTCCTGACCGTCAGCACCGCATGGCCGTCGCCGTTGGGTTGCATGACAACGGTGATCAGAAGGTTCCCGGGCTTGAATCCCGCTTCGATCAATTCATGCCGCTTGAGAAGTACATAGTCTTCGCAGTCGCCGAATTTGACCGGATATGACCAGATCTCTTCGCGTCCCCACATCTCGATGTCGGTGCGCGGCGCGATCATTGTGTTCACGCGTGCGTTGATTTCCAGAAGCGCCTTCCACGACGCCTGAGTCAGCTTGTCAGCAGTTGTGTCGGAGCCGTTCGCACGGCACTCTGCCGGCACCTGCTGGCAGAATTCATAGTGGCCAATCGGCTGGCTCGTCACCCGTCCGATTTTCATCGTCGTGGCAGCATCTGCCGAACCGGTCATCAATGTGAGTGCCGCGAAACTCACGGCAAGTGGAATTGTTCTTGTTTTAAGCTTACGCATACCATCGTCT
>JBAQHA010000516.1:0-1524 GCA_049288075.1 Oricola sp. | reverse complement strand
TGATTTACAATTCGAACCGCTATTTTCTGCGCGCCGCGCTCAGCCATCCATGGATCGAGATCCGGGATTTCGGCATCGTGCCCGACAATGCCGACATGATCCGGACGTTGGTGCGGGAAGCCGCCGGAAGCTGCGACGTGCTGATCACGACAGGCGGTGTCTCGGCGGGCGATGAGGACCACATGCTCGATGTCTTGCGTCGCGAAAACGCCGAACTCGAAGTGCTCAAGGTCGCGATGCGACCCGGCAAACCCGTCACCGTCGGCAGGATCGGCGGAACGCTCTATTTTGGCCTTCCGGGCAATCCATACGCGGCTGCGATCACTTTTGCCCGGATCGCCTGGCCCGCAATCAAACTGACGGGCGGGATGCAGCCGGCATTGCCGAACTGGACGCCTGCCATTTCCGGCTTCCGCTATTCGCGCAAGACCGGACGGACGGAATATGTTCCGGTCACATGGAACAGACGCGACGAATTCGGGCGTCCGATTGTCGAGATGCTCGGCCGCGGCTCATCGGCGTGTCTCAGCCCGATGGCGGCTGCGAAGGCCATCGCCATCCTGCCGCCGGACCTTGCGGTCGTTGAAATCGGCGCGCCGCTGCGGATCGAAGCGGTTTGCGAATGAACGCTGCTGACGTCAAATGCTGCGTATGTTCACGCGTTTCGACAACTCCTCTGCGCTTTCCTTGCGCTCGCTATACCGGTCGGTCAGGTAATCGGCGCGATCGCGAAGGAGCAGCGTGAACTTCATCAGCTCTTCCATGACATCCGTGATCCGGTCATAGAAAGGCGATGGCTTCATGCGGCCATCCTCGTCGAATTCGAGAAACGCTTTGGGTACGGATGACTGGTTCGGGATCGTGAACATGCGCATCCACCGGCCCAGTATCCGGAGCTGGTTGACCGCATTGAAGCTCTGCGATCCGCCGGATACCTGCATGACGGCAAGGGTCTTGCCCTGCGTCGGGCGAACGCCGCCCAACGTCAGCGGTATCCAGTCGATCTGCGCTTTCATGATGCCGGTCATGGCGCCGTGCCTTTCGGGCGAACACCACACCATCCCCTCAGCCCACATGGCCAGCTCGCGCAGTTCGCTGACTTTCGGATGATCCCCTTCCGCGTCATCCGGCAGAGGCAGTCCACTTGGATTGAACATCCGCGTTTCAGCGCCGAAACGGCGGAGAATGCGGGCGGCTTCTTCGCATGCGAGCCGGCTGTAGGAGCGTTTTCGCACCGAGCCATACAGCAACAGAATACGCGGCGGATGCGTGATGGATGCGGCCTCGAATAGCCGGGCCTCCTCGATTGGAAGAAAAGCGCCCTCATCGATATTGGGCAGCATGTCGATCGGGTCAGACAACGCGGTTCCCTTTCTCGTCGATCAGCAAATCTCCGTCTTCCTTGTAGAACGGGCCGGGCGGCATCTGGTCGAGCATGTCAAGAACGATCTCGCTCGGCCGGCACAGGCGGACGCCCTTTGGCGTGCACACGATGGGACGATTGACAAGCACCGGGTGCTTGAG
>JBAQHA010000515.1:0-2972 GCA_049288075.1 Oricola sp. | reverse complement strand
GTACCAGCGCGGTTCGAGGCCGATCCTGGCATGTACGGCGCCGATGGCGCGAACCCGCTCGACATATTCCCGGTCGAGAGCACCGTCGCAGATCGACGACCAGTGCCGGATCTGGGCCTGCTTGGCGCCGGCTATCTGCGTTTGCGACGAGAAGAACGACGCGGCCTGCGGCGTCGATGCCACGACTTCGTAGAACCGGTCCAGGCCGGTTTCGAGCGCTCCCTCGATCATTTCCTTCCGGCTCCGAACGAGCGCAAGTTCCGAAGGACCCAGCCCGAGGAAGGCCAGGCGATTCTTGAGATCGGACCGATCGTCCATGCTGTTCGCAACGTCGCTCATGAGAAGCCTCCGCTTGGGGAAAAAACGCCTCGCACCGAATGCCGGGAACGGCTTCGGAATGGAAAGAGGCGGGTGAGACAGGGCATGCCTCCGCGGAGGCGTTGTGCCGACATACGGCAGGTTGGAACATCAACCCCTACAAGATATTGCACCCCAAGGTTTATGCGCCGTGTGCGCCGCACTAGTGAATCCAATAGCGAAAATCGGATACCGGTTTATCCGCGTGCGAGCGGACCGGGCGGGGAGAGCGACGCTGGCGCGGATCGCGAGGGAGGCCGCTCGCAGGCGTAAATTGTGCCGTAACGGAATGGAATCCGCAAAAAAGACCGTTTCCGGGCGGATTTCGGAGGGAACGGGCTCATTCGAACCGCATCAGGACGCCCTTCCCGTTTCACCGTCGCATGGTTTCCCCGACGAAATAGTCGACAAACAAATTGTCGCAGGCACCGCCCGGTCTCATTGATTCCGCATTCCGTTCTTATAAATTGCGGAACATCCATTCCAAGATTCTGGAGCTTCATCCGCGTATGAAACAAGACGCCGCCATCAGGATTCCTCTCTACAGCTCGACGCAAATCGCCGAGAGCATGATCGAGAGCGCCAAGACCGCCTACGACCTGTTCCAGGTTTTGAAACGCGTAGGCGCGGATTTCTGCCTTCCGAACTTTATCGTAACAGTCGCTTCGAAACACGGACTTGCGAAACCGGCGATACGCGTGGCGTTGACGAACTGGGACAACGAACTGCTCCAGCGTTGCGCCGAGGACAAGATCTTCGAGCAACCGCTGTTCACGCATCCGCAGGTCTCGGTATTACCGAGTACCGCCAAATGCTCGGACTTCCTGGTGTTGCCGAAATTCGTCGGTCTCTACAAGACGCTCACCAACCTGATCGTGCGCGGTCACGACACCTACGCGCATTTTCCGGTCCACGCCGAGAATGGCGTCTGGGGCAACATTACCTTCACGGGTGGGCGCGAACGTGTCACGCAACAGGAAATGATCCACCTCGAGCACATCGCCGGACTCGCCTTCGTCAGGCTGATGTGCCTGGACAGCGACGCGGACGGGGACAACCCTCTTAACAAGCGCGAAATCGAGTGCCTGGGCCTGTCCGGGGCGGGTTTGAGCGTGAGCGAAGTCGCAAGCGCGATCGACGTCACCGCCCATACCGTTCATTACCATATCAACAATGCCGTGAGAAAACTCAAAGCGCGGAACAAGGTCCACGCGATCGTGATCGCCCTCGAAAAGGGATGGCTCGGCACACTGAGTTAGTGCGGACCCGGCCGGCGTAACCGGCGCCGGGGCTTTTCGGTGCCGGCGCCAAGTTGTCGCTGCCCGTGGCAGGCGTCTCGCCTGTCGGCGGATCGGTGAAGCCGGTTACGTTCAGGCGGAAAGCGCGCAGGCTTCTCCGGAAGCGAAGGAAGACTCCAAAAAGGATGACATGTTCCCCTGGTCTTCACGCAGGAGGGGTGCAACGTTTCAGTAGCCAAATCATCTCTTGGTATCGGTTTATGATACGCCCGCTCTTGCGGAACGTATCGGGCATTGATACGTTATGGAGGCAGACACACAGTGATCAAGAGCTTCGCCGATGCGGCCACGGAGGACGTATATAACGGGAAATGCCCAGCCGGATTTCCGAGCAACATCCTGAAGGTTGCGCGAAGGAAACTGGCGATGGTCGATGCGGCAGCAGACCTGAAGGACTTGAAGTCGCCGCCCGGAAACAAACTCCATCCGTTGGAAAACGACCGGGCCGGACAGCACGCCATCTGGATCAATTCCAAGTATCGCGTTTGCTTTGAATGGCGCGAAGGCGACGCGCACAAGGTCGAGATCACGGACTATCATTAAGGGGAGAAATGAAATGGCAGATAACAGCAAGCTCCCTCCGCTTCATCCGGGCGAAGTGCTGCGCGAGGAGTTCCTGGGACCACTCGACTTGACGCCCTACGCCCTTGCAAAGGCATGCCGCATCCCGCGCACTCGCATCGAGCGTATCGTGCGGGAAGAAACCGGTATCACGGTCGATACGGCACTCAGGCTGGCAAGGTATTTCGACACGACACCCGAGTTCTGGATGAACCTTCAGACCAGATATGAAATGGAATCGAGAGAGCCTGAAATCCGGGCCGAACTGGAAGCGATTTCGCACGAATACGTGGCTGCCTGAGCGGCTCTCTCATACTCCTCTTCGGGCGGCGGCTTCGGCTGTCGCCTTCCTGTTTTTTTGCGCCACGACATGTTGGTTTTCATGATCGAGGGTATCTGACCGCCACGCTCACTGCCATCGTCCACGGTCACAAGCGGAGCCGGATTGATGAGCTGTTGCCTTGGAAATATCTGCCGCAGGGCAGATGAAGATCATGCGGTTGCAGGCTGGAGGCTCGCAGTCACGCGTGCCGCCACACCTTGATCGCCGAGATCACGAGGATCACGGCGAGACCTGGCAGCAGCACGGCGCTTGGAACAATCCCGAGGAGCTGTCCGCCGATGAACGCGCCGAGAATAGACCCGGCAGCCATGACAAGCAGGAACGTCCGGTTGCTTCCGATAACGGCAAAGCTCTGGTCGCGGCTGTAGCGGGTAAAGCCAACGATCATGGTCGGCAGGCTCACCGCCAGAGAG
>JBAQHA010000514.1:0-1566 GCA_049288075.1 Oricola sp. | reverse complement strand
AATATCCCGAGCGCTTTCCGGGTTTCATCGGCACTGCGCCGTTGAACAATCCGGACACCGTCGTCGAGGAAAGCCGCCGCGCCATCGAGGATCTCGGCGCCGTCGGCATGCAGATATTCACCAACGTTTCCGGCAAGCCGCTAGACCTGCCCGAATTCGGCCCGTTCTTCGAATACATGGCCAAGGCCGGCAAGCCTGTCTGGATGCATCCGGCGCGCGGCGAGAACTTCCCTGACTACCTGACCGAGTCGCGCTCCGAATACGAGATCTGGTGGACCTTCGGCTGGCCCTACGAGACTTCGGCGGCGATGGCGCGCATGGTCTTTTCCGGCCTGTTCGACAAATATCCGGGCCTCAAGGTCATTACCCATCATGCCGGCGGCATGGTACCCTTCTTCGAGGGCCGCGTTGGCCCTGGCTGGGATCAGATGGGCGCCCGCACGACCGACCGCGATCTGGCCGCCGTGCGCAAGGCGCTGAAGCGCCCGCATCTTGAGTATTTCAAGGATTTCTATGCCGACACGGCCTCGTTTGGCTCGCAAAAGGCGATCGAGCACGCCATCGAGTTCTTCGGCGAGGACCATGTCCTGTTCGCCTCCGACGCGCCGTTCGATCCGGAAGCCGGCCCGATGTATATCCGCGAGACGATCCGCATCATCGAGGAGATGGACATCTCTGACGAACTTCGCCGCAAAATCTTTCAGGACAACGCCGTCAACCTACTGGGCCTGAAGCTGTGACGGTGGCGACGATGACGTATCCCGATGCCCGGAACTATATCGCCGGAAAATGGGTCGAGGGTGACGCCAAGCCTGGCGAAAGCGTCAATCCGGCCGACGGAAGCCGCCTCGGCCGCTATTTCCCCGGATCGAAGGAGCTCGTCGACGAGGCGGCCGCCGTTGCTCGCAAGACGTTCCTGACGACGCCATGGGCGGCATCGCCGCGCCTGCGCGCGCAGGTGCTGTTCGAGTTCGCCGACCGGCTGGAAGCGGCGAAGGACGAACTCGCCGACCTGATCGTCGCCGAGAACGGCAAGCTGCGCGCCGAAGCCAATGGCGAAATGATGGGTTCGATCTCCGAGACCCGCTACTATGCCGGCCTCGCCCGCACGGTGCTCGGCCGCACGCTCGAAAGCGGGCCCGGCAAGTTCTCGATGATGAACCGCGAGGCCGCCGGCGTCGCGGCGATCATCGTGCCATGGAACGCGCCGGTGACGCTGCATGTCCGATCGCTGACGCCAGCGCTTGCAGCCGGCTGCACCGCGGTCGTAAAACCGGCGATCCAGACCCCGTTGGTCCATGCCCGCGTCATGCAGTGCCTCGCCGACTGCCCGTCGCTTCCTGTCGGCGTCGTCAACTCGGTTAACGAAAACGGCACCGAGGTAGGCGAGGCGATGGTCGCCTCTGCCGACATCGACGTCATTAGCTTCACCGGCTCGAGCCGCACCGGAAAGCGCATCATGGCAGGCGCCGCGCCGACCCTGAAGCGGCTGTCGCTCGAGCTAGGCGGCAAGGCGCCGGCGGTGATTTTCCCCGATGCCGATCTCGACGTCGCGGTGAAGGAACT
>JBAQHA010000513.1:0-8774 GCA_049288075.1 Oricola sp. | reverse complement strand
AACGTAGTGCTCTCCCGCTGAGCTAACCGCCCATCCAGAGCCGCGCATACACCACAAGAGGCGCGGACGGTCAATAGTGGGAACGCCATAAATATGGCGTCCGCGTGACGGGCCTCAAGCGGCCTTGATCATCTTGTCGACCTCGGACACCAGTTCGCGCAGGTGGAACGGTTTCGACAGGACCTTGGCGTCTTTTGGGGCATTGGAATCGGGATTGAGCGCGACGGCGGCGAAACCGGTGATGAACATCACCTTCAGGTCCGGATCGAGTTCGGTGGCGCGGCGCGCCAGTTCGATGCCGTCCATTTCCGGCATGACGATATCGGTCAAGAGCAGCGAAAACGGTTCTTCGCGCAGACGCTCGTAGGCGCTGGCGCCGTTATCGAAATCCACGACCTGATAGCCGGCCTTTTCGAGCGCCTTGACGAGGAAGGCGCGCATATCGTTGTCGTCTTCGGCAAGAAGGATGCGGTTCATGATTAACCCGTTCTGTCTCCACGCGAAATGCGGGATGTAATACTGTCGGTCCAGTCATTACCGGCGGCGGTAAACAACCGGTTTATTCGGCGCGAAAATTCGCTCAGGCATGTGCGTTTTCACCGGTTTGCGGCACGCGCGACACTGGACAGCGCCCGAGGCTCCTGTCAACAATCTTCGCAAAGACAACAGGAATCAGCAAGACGGCCAATCCGGACGATGTTCAGCGAACCCGATTTTGAGGATCATCCGGCCTTTGAGGTCAGGCAGCCGGCCGAACAGCGGGTTCCGTTCGTGTTCAATTCGCCGCATAGCGGGCGATATTATCCTTCCCGTTTCCTGGCGATGAGCCGGCTCGATCCGATCGCGATCCGGCGCTCGGAAGACTATTTCGTCGAGGAGCTGTTTTCCGGCGCGGTGCCGCTCGGCGCGCCGATGCTGATGGCGCACTTCCCGCGTGCCTATCTCGACGTCAATCGCGAACCCTACGAGCTCGATCCGCGCATGTTCGGCGACCGGCTGCCGCCTTTCGCCAACTCGCGCTCGATCCGCGTCGCCGGCGGACTCGGCACGGTGCCGCGCGTAGTGTCGGAGGGGATCGAGATCTACAGCTCGCGCATTCCAGTCGCGGAAGCCCAGGCGCGCATCGCCGGTATCTACAAGCCTTATCACCAGACCCTGCGCGACCTGCTGGCGCAGACGCACAGGCAGTTCGGTTTCGCGGTGCTGATCGACTGTCATTCGATGCCGGCCTCCGTGCGCTACGGCCAGGACAGCATTCGGCCGGATTTCATCATCGGCGACCGGTTCGGCACCAGCGCCAGCCGCGACCTCAGCGAGGCGGCGGCGGCGATCCTGTCGGAAATGGGCTATCTTGTGACGTCCAATAAGCCCTACGCGGGCGGCTTCATAACCGAGCATTACGGCCGACCGATGAAAGGTCTGCACGCGCTGCAGATCGAGATCAATCGCGGCCTCTACATGGACGAGCCGACGATTACCAAGAAGGTGTCCTTCCCGTTGCTGCAGCGGGACATCAACGCCTTCGTCGCACGGCTGATGGCCCTTCCCGACAGCGTATTCTTCGACTATTCCATCGCCGCGGAATGACCCGGGCGACACGCCGGCAAAAAAAAGGCCGCATCATTTGCATGACGCGGCCAAAGTCTAGGGAGGAAACGCCCAAGGAGGGCGTGGCAGCAAGCTGCCGGTTTCAAGATCATGCTGCGGCGCACAAAAGTCAATGTGCGATGCAGTAATTCCGGGAGAAATCCCTTGCGTCCTTTTCTTATCTTTCACAAATGGTGGCGATGATTTTGCAGAAATTACCCGATGTGGCCTTCATGCAACGGCTTGCGGCGGCGGCGGCGGCCGAAACGCTGCCGCTTTTCCGCAGCCCGGCGCTGGTCGAGAACAAGGACATGGACGGATTCGACCCGGTCACCGCCGCCGACAAGCAGGCGGAAGCCGCGATCCGGGCGCTGATCGAACAGGAATTCCCCGATCACGGCATCATCGGCGAGGAATTCGGCGCGGTACGCCAGAGCGCCTCGCATGTCTGGATCATAGACCCGATCGACGGGACGCGGGCCTTCATCTCGGGCCTGCCGGTGTGGGGCACGCTGGTCGGGCTGAAGGTCGACGGCGTGGCGCGGGCCGGTTTCATGTCGCAACCCTATACGGGCGAGTTCTTCGTCGCCGATGGCGAAAGGAGCCTGCTCCTGCGCGAGGGCCAGGCGCCGGTGACGCTCGCGACGCGCAAACATCACACGGTGTCGGAGGCGACCTTGTTCACGACGACGCCGAAACTGTTCGGAACGGGCGCATTCAGGGACGCGTGGGACCGGCTGGAATCGAAGGTGCGGCTGTCGCGCTATGGATGCGACTGCTACGCGTTCGCGATGCTGGCGGCGGGTTTCACCGACATCGTCATCGATCCGGGCCTGAAGACCTACGACATCGCGGCGCTGATCCCGCTCATCGAGCAGGCAGGCGGCGTCGTGACGACCCGGGACGGAGGCAATGCCGTGAATGGCGGCGACATTGTCGCCGCGGCGACGGCGGAACTGCACGCAGCAACGCTCGACATCCTCAACCGCTGATTTTCAGGCGACCTCCCCGCTGCCCGGGATGAAAGCCGCCAGCGCGGCGAGAAGCTGCTCGCGATAGACATCGGCCTCGTGCAGCATCTCGTGGCGCGCGCCGTCGATCGTCAGAAGCGAGGCGGAGCGCAGATTGGTCGCGAGCAAGAGGATGGCCGGGTTCGACACGACGCGTTCCGCGCCCGCCATGAAGACCAGCGTCGGAATCGTCGTGCGCGCCATATGGGCCGGATCGGTGACGCGGTCGATGGCGTCGAAGACAGCGGTCATCCATGTCGCGGAGGGGCCGCCGAGCGCCAGATCGGTCTGCGAGGCGGGGATCGAAATATTGCGTGCGTAACGCCGCGGATCGGAGGTCAGCGAATTAACCTCGAAGGGCTTGCGCATGCGTTCGGCGCTTCCGCCGGAAACATGGAGATTGCCGAGGCCGAGCAAGCCCATGGCGCGTGTCACCATGCGCGACAGCGACTGCTTCAGCGGCGAGGCGGGGAGGCCGAGAAAAGGCGCCGTCAGCACCATGCGCCTGACCCGGTTGACCATCGAGGGCGCTACCTGAAGCGCAACCAGCCCGCCCATGGAATGGGCGAGAATGAAAAAAGGCGGCCGGCAATCGGGCAGCACGATTTCCTCGAAGACGGTTTCCAGATCGGCGGCGTACTGGTCGAAGGAATCGACGTAGCCGGAGTCGCTGCGCTTGAAGAAGCGTTGCGATCCGCCCTGGCCGCGCCAGTCGAAGGTCGCGACATCGAAGCCGAGCCTGGCGAGATCGGCGGCAGTCTCGAAATATTTCTCGATATATTCGTTGCGGCCCTGCAGCACGACGACCGTACCCTTGACGGGGTGTTCGGCGGTTCGGAACAGCGCGTAACGGATCGAAAAGCCGTCCGGCGTCTCGACGAATCCGTCGGAATGGATGTCGGGGGCGGGATTGTCTTCGGAATGCCGGAGCGTGGTCATGGCTGGCGGAATCGGCCTGCGAACGGGTTGACCAAGCTCTAGGGGCCGGCTCGTCAAACGTCAAAGGAAAACCGGGAGCGCCGTGAGACGCTCCCGGCTTGTTGACCGGACAGGAAGGGACGTTGCAGTCCGGCCAAACCGGATTTCGGTTCAGTAGATGCCGAATGGAGGATGGCCCGGTTTCTTGGAAGGGCCCTGGTTCCAACCCCAGAACAGCGGCTGGCGATCCAGGATCCGCGCGGTACGGCCGTCGACGAGCAGGCGCACCGGGCCGCGATGGCCCTTGGCGATGGCCACATAGTCGCCCCTGACGCGGCGGACGTCGCGGATCTGGGTGAAGCCGCGTTCGTACAAGGAGCGGATGACGACCTTTTTCGGCAGAACGAAACCGGCGCCAGGGGCAAACCGTTTCTTGTCGTAGTGGGCGGCCTCGACCGGCAGGGCGATGGCGGCGCCAATGGCCGGAGCCGGCATCGCGGAGGCGGCTGCGGCGGCGCCGGAGGAAAGGACGACGGCGAGCGCGGCAGTTGCAATCAGGTTCTTCATTTCTGTCTCCTTTCGATCCCGGCCGGGAGGCGGCGGATCGCTTTTTTCGAATGTAGAGACAGATTGCCCGAACCCGGCTGAACGGAAACGGAAGAGCCCGTTCATCCGCCGTTCATGTGGAAGCTGCCGGCAATATGGCCTGCTCTTGAACGCTCGCGGGGCAATCACCAGATAGGTTTCGCGGACGCCCAATCGGGTCCGCTGGCATCACGGGACCGCGCCTAGGAAGGGCGGTCCGACATGCCAAACGCAACACAGTCGCTCACGAATGGAGGACACATCATGCGTCACGTCGACTATTCTCCGCTTTTCCGTTCCACCGTCGGTTTCGATCGCCTTTTCTCGATGCTGGACACGCTTGCCCAGCCGGAAAACGCCGGCCAGACCTATCCGCCCTACAATATCGAGCGGACCGGTGAGAACGCCTACCGCATCACCATGGCCGTCGCCGGTTTCTCGGAAGACGAGTTGACCATCGAAGCCCGTTCCAACGTGCTGACCGTCGCCGGCGCCAAGACGGAAGAATCGTCTGAAGAGAAGCGCGAATTCCTGCACCGCGGGATCGCATCGCGCGCCTTCGAGCGGCGCTTCCAGCTCGCCGACTACGTGGAAGTCAAGGCCGCCGAACTGAAGAACGGCCTTCTCCACATCGACCTCGTGCGGGAGATTCCCGAAGCGATGAAGCCGCGCAAGATCGAAATCGCCAATGGCGCCGACGCCAAGCAGATCGAGGCAAAGGCGGTCAACTAATTCGTCCGCGAAGCCGGTTTTCTCCCGGCCGGCCAGCGTTGACGTGGAAAGGCGGGGGAGACCCCGCCTTTTTCTTACTGCCAGTCTGCGATCCGTCAGCGAATGCGCCGTGCGAGAAGGTAGTCGAGGGAGAATTTTCCCGGTCCGTTCACGACGATCATCAGTAGCACGAAGATCCACAACATGCGCTGGTCGAAGATTATGGCGTCGGGAAACCGGTCGAACATCGCGCCAACATATTTCTCCTCGAGGCCGTGCCATGTCACGTCGACATAGCTCTGGACGGTCACGAAGACAATCATTCCGGCTGCTGCGATGCGGCCGAACAGGCCGAGGACGATCAGGACCGGCAGCGCAATTTCCGACAGTGTGCCGAACACGACGATCAGACCCCAGGGAAAGAAAGGCACGGCCTCGACGACGAAGCCATATTTCTCGAACACCGGCGGAAGGATCGACGCATAAGCGCCGACCGAGGGATGCAGGAAGCCGAGGGGCCCATCGCCGAGCTTGTTCCAGCCCGAATTGAGGTAATAGAGGAGCAGCAGGCTCGCGAAGGCGAAGCGCGCCGCAAATCCGTTGAACCAGCCGGCGAGCAGCCCGTCCATCGCCGTGACGATCCTGTCGTAAAGGCGGGCGATGGTGGCCAACGGGCCGCCGGCTCCGGCGCGTGTCCGGCTCATGTTTGCAGTGTCGGCCATATCCATTCCCCAGTTTCCGTGTCGTTGTCAGAGCGTGGCAACCGCGACGAAGGCGCCGGTGGTCAGCAATCCGCCGATCGCCCGGCCGACGTCGAAACCCTCCGCCGCGCTCGCGCCGGCTTCGGCCGCCCGGCCAAGCGTGCCGCCGGCAAGCAGGCAGGCGAAGAACGCGTCGTCGCCGGCGGGCAACCCCGTGACCATGACGTCGTCGGCGGGCCGGGTGACGAGCGCGCTCTGGGCGCGTCCGGCGTCGAGGGACTCGACGGTCTCGCGGGTGCGGTTGGCGTCGAAAATGTCGAAAACGGCGTAAGGCGAGCGCACGAGCCCGGTCGCCGGATGCGGCGAGAATACCGCGTCGCCGAGCCTTTCCGGATCGATCGCGGCAAGCGCGTCGGGCGCGAGCGGGGCGAGGTCGGCGGCATGATAGGCCGTGAGCCAGGCGCGTTCGAGCCGCGCGACGTCGGCCAGATAGGGCATTGACGCGGCATGTTCGAATCGGGCGATGAAATCCGGGAATTTGTGGCCGTAGAGGAACAGGAGGGGCGAGACCGGCGGATGGGCGCGCACGAAGAGGCGCGCCATGTCGCGAAAGAAGGTCTCGCCGGTGATGCGCCTGACAGCCGGGAAGATGTCGCCGAGAGCGCCGATCAGACTGACGGTGACGTTGTTGCGGTAGACGTTGAAGCGCTTGACCGCCTGCTTGCCACGCGGGCCGGTGATGGCTACCGGGTTTTCGCGGTGCGGATCGAAGATCGCGGCGGTGAAGCCGGCGATGTCGAGCTCGTTACGGTCAGGCTCCGGAAGCATGGCTTCTTCCCATCAGGAAGGAACGCGCGGCTTCGTCGAGGATGGAGTCGGCGGCGGCGGCCTCGGCGCGCAGCACCGGCCATTCGGGAAGGTCGGAATCCCACTCGATCAGGGTGGGGATCGGACCGGCTTGCTTTACGACGATCGCATAAAGGTCCCACACCGCATCGGCGACGGGTGCGTCATGGCTGTCGATGAGCAGCGTGTCGCCCTCGTCATCCTGCTGCACCGCGTGGCCGGCAAGGTGGATCTCGCCGACATGCTCCATCGGGTAGTCCATCAGGTAGGACATCGGCGAGAAGCCGTGATTGGTCGCCGACACGAAGACATTGTTGACGTCGAGCAACAGGCCGCAACCGGTGCGGCGCACGATCTCCCCGATGAAATCCGTCTCGCTCATCGTCGAATTGTCGAAGACGACATAGGTGGACGGGTTTTCGAGCAGCATCTGCCGGCCGATCACCTCCTGCATCCGGTCGATGTGGTCGCAGACATGGGCGAGTGTCCGTTCGGTATAGGGTAGCGGCAGGAGGTCGTTCATGAAGACGTCGTCATGTGTGGACCAGGCCAGATGCTCGGAAACAAGGCCGGGCTCGTAGCGGTCGACCAGCGCCTTGAAGCGTACGAGGTGATCCTCGCTCAGCGGCTGCGGGCCGCCGATCGACATGCAGACGCCGTGCAGGGAAAGCGGGAAGTCCCGGCGCACGCGTTCAAGCGCGCGGTGCGGGAAGCCGCCGTCGCCCATGTAGTTCTCGGCGTGGACCTCGAGAAAACCGACGGGATCGGGGCCGGCCAGGATGGCGTCGAGGTGAGAATGCTTGAAGCCGACCCCGGCCGAGGCCGGGATACGGGCGGTGTGGGCTGCAAACCGGGTCGTGCCGGCGGCCGGGGGATTGGCCGCATGCGCGCCTTGCGAAAAGGAGGTCGGGGACATGGCGTTCTCTCCGGTTTGCAGCGTCTCGGACCGGCGTTATGCCGGCAAGTCGCGAGTCAACGGCTCGGTCGAACCCATGCGGTCGCCCGGTACCTGGATCGACGCGCAGGTGCCGCCCTGGACGAAAACCCAGGCGTTGCCCTGGAAATCGACCTTCGACGTGCCCTGGCAGGTGGTGCCCGGGCCGGCGGCGCAATCGTTCATTCCGGCGAGAGCGACGCCGTAGCATTTCTCCTTGCCGGCATCCATGGCGGCCATGCCTTCGGCTTCCGTCAGCGGTCCGGCATGGGCGAAGGACGACAGTGCGGTCGCCACCGCGCCGGCTAGAATCGCGCTGGTCAACGTGTGTTTGGATGTCTGGTACATTACGTCTCTCCTCTGGGTGCGAAAGCCGGGCATTGCAGCCGCCCGGCGGGGCTGTGCGCTGCCGGCGAACCGGCAGCATGAAGCGTCAGGCCGGCAGATCGCGGTTCAGGGGCTCGAGCGAACCCATGCGGCCATCCGGCAGTTGCATCTTCTCGCAGGTGCCGTCCTCGACGTACTTCCAGGAGTTGCCCTGATAGTCGACGGACGAAGTGCCCTGACACGTGGTGCCGGGACCCGCGGCGCAATCGTTCTGGCCCTTCAGCGCGACGCCGTAACACTTGACGTTCGCGGCGGCCGCGTCGGTCGCGGTGACCAGCTGGACGCCGGAGAGGGCGGCTGCGACCGCGCCGGCGAGAACGGCGCCGCCGAATACGGTCTTGGTTGCCTTGGACATATGGTACTCCTCTGATTGGATCTGTGGCCGGGCTTTTCAACGGCCCGGTGACAGCAGGGATCGCAGAGGCGCCGTTCAATAGGAAATCAAGGCGGCGTTATCCGTTGTCACTTCCATGTGAGGCAAAGTTGAGCACGGGAACAAGTTGGGCGCGCGAGTGTTCGGCCGGTAAGATGCCGGTCGGATTCAGGCGCGGTCGCAGCCAATCCCGGCAATGCGCGCAAGGATGTAACGCTATCAACGGGCTTTGCGACATTTTCGAACGTTTGGCGGGGGATTTTTTTGCATTTGCATCTTGTTAAAGCTTTCCGTATCTGCCATAAGAATATGACAGCAATGCTGTCCTATTTAGCATTTCGGGTCTGACGGTGCGGAAAACGCCGTTCGACCCGTAAACGCGTCTGCAGGCGCAGGGCACGTTCCGATCCTGACGAGCGGCATACCGACCTCACCGGCTTCGGGCGGGTGAAGCGTCGGGACGCCGGCTGGATGCGGGGCGGGTGTCAGCGCGGACCCGAAATGCTAGATAGGATCAGGAAGGCGCATGGGAGCGCCGAAACGGAGGATTGAGCGATGACCAGGATGATTCCATCCGGAACCGCCCTTTCGGGCGGGAACGCAGGTTTTGAAACCGCGGCCGCGCGCAAAACCGTTTACGGCCTGCCTGGTGCGCAGGGACTCTATGACCCGCGCAACGAGCATGACGCATGCGGCGTCGGCTTCATCGCGCACATGAAGGG
>JBAQHA010000512.1:0-2752 GCA_049288075.1 Oricola sp. | reverse complement strand
CTCCAAAAGCGCCCGATTTCCTGATGACTCGCACATAAACGAGCCACCCGATCATCTCAAGCTATCCAAATTGGCGGCCGCAATCAATGCACAAATATGATTTTTTGAATATTTTATTAAGGGCCGCCGCCAGCGCCGTTATTCGGCGTCGAGACGGCCCGCGGCGCGCAATTCATTTATGATACGCGCGTGGTATTTCTGAAAGTGCTCGTCGGTCTCGTAGCCCTTCTCGCGCACCCAGCGGAACATGTTCAGGAACGTCCATTTTCCGAACGCGCCCGGCATGGTCGCCACGGCCGCCTGCGCCGTCGTCACGCCCTCGGGCGCATCTTCCGGAAGAAACACCAGCGTCGGGGTGAAGACATAGCCCCACTTGCGGGCCGCGGTCTTCTCGGTAAGCACCTCGCCGTCGAGGTCGGTCACTTCCTCGTCGCCGAACATGTTGTACTGCACGACCTTGAAGTTTGCCTTGATGTAGTCGGAGACCTCGGGATCGGAGAGCAGCTTCTCGTGCATCGCCTTGCAGTAGATGCAGCCGCGCTGCTCGAACACGATGACGAGGCGCTTGCCCTCATCCTTCGCGGCCGCGATGTCCTCGGCCATGTCCCTGAAGGTGATGGAGAACCAGTCTTCCTTGTGAAGGCCGTCCTCGCCCATCTCGGTCGCGGCGGCGGGAATGGCGAACGCCATCCAGAGAATGCTTGCCAGGGCAACCAGCTGTTTCATTGCTCGCCTCCTCTTATCCCACGGTAGCAAAAACGGGAAATGTTTCCAGTAGCCATTGCGCGATTCGCGACATCTGGCCGGTCATGAACAGGATGCCGGTCAGGACCAGCAGCACGCCCATCGCCTTCTCCACCGTACCCATGTGGCGCTTGAAGCGGTTCGCCCAGCCGATGAAGCGGCTCGCGAAAACGGCGGCGGCCAGGAAAGGCAGGCCGATGCCGAGCGAATAGGCCGCCAGCAGCGCCGCGCCGCGCAGCGCGGTGTCCTCCGCGCCCGCGATGAAAAGGATCGCCGCCAGCACCGGTCCGACGCAAGGCGTCCATCCGAATGCGAAGGCGAGCCCCATGAGATACGCGCCAGCGACGCCGGCCGGCTTTTTGCGAACGTCGACGCGGGCCTCGCGGTAAAGCAGTCCTATCCGGAATATCCCGAGGAAATGGAGCCCCATGATCAGGATGATGATGCCGGCGACGATCGACAGTGCGTTGAAATATTGCGCGATCGTCTGGCCGATGAAGCTGGCGGTTGCTCCCAGCGCCACGAAAACGGTGGAAAAGCCCAGAACGAAGGCGATTGCCGACAGGATGATCCTGCGCGCGCGTTCGCGCTCCATGTCCACGGCCTGCAGGTCCGCGAAGCTCACCCCCGCGAGATAGGCCAGATAGGGCGGGACGATCGGAAGCACGCAGGGCGAGACGAAAGAGAGCAGACCCGCGATAAATGCGGCGCCGAATCCGATATCCAACACGAGCATCCTCCCTGCCGTGACCCGATCGGCTACAATCGGGGTGTCAAACATGCACACAATGCTATATATAATTGGAAATCAAGCCCCCGAGGGAGGCGGAAAATACGAATGCGCGCGATAGTGAAGACTGTTTTGTCCGCAACCATGGCCTGTGTGGCGTTCTCCTTACCCGCCGCGGCAGCCGAACTGGTAATGTTCGAGCAGGCCGGATGCGTCTGGTGCATGCGCTGGAACAACGAGATTGGATCGGCCTATCCGAACAGCGACGAAGGCAAGCGTGCGCCATTGCGGCGCGTTGACATCCACAAGCCGCTCCCCGACGATCTTGCCGGCATCCGTGTCGAGCGTTTCACGCCGACCTTCGTGCTTGTCGAGAACGGCGAGGAGATCGGGCGGATGCGCGGTTACACCGGCGACGAGTTTTTCTGGTTCCTGCTCGACGAAATGCTGCAGAAGCTTGAACCGAAACCCGCCGGCTGAAGGGTACTGTGCAAATCGCGCGCCGATAGCTATATAATTGACCGCGAGATAAAAAACGGGCGAATCCCATGCCACTGCCTAAATTCAATCTGGATATGGAAGCCAACGACGCCGGTGCGTTGATCGAACAGGCGCGCGTGGCGAGCGATCTCCTGAAAGCGCTATCGCACGAGACCAGGCTGTTGATCCTCTGCATTCTTTCCGAGGGCGAGAAATCCGTCTCTGAGCTGGAAGAGATCCTGTCGATGCCTCAAGCCGCCGTCTCGCAGCAGCTTGCGCGGCTCCGTTTCGACCGCCTCGTCAACACCCGCCGCGACGGCCGCATGATCTACTACAGCGTCGCGGGCAAGGAAGTCGCTTCGGTTGTCGAGACGCTTTACGAACTGTTCTGTCGGCCGGTTCGCAAGGCTTGAATACCGGGCTCATGGCCCGCTTTCCCGGACCGGCTTGCAAAGCCGGCGCAAAGGGAGCAATTTTACCGATATTGCGCCAGTAGAAGCGCGGGAGGAGCGGGATGCTTTTTTGGGAAAGCGCCTGGATGCTGCCTTTGGCCGGCCTCGTCATCGGCGCGATCATCGGCTTTGCGGCACGGCGATATCATTTCTGCACCATGTCGGCGCTCGAGCGGCACTGGTATGCCGGTGACAGTTCCGGCCTGCGCTCCTGGGTTTTGGCCGCGGCGGTCGCCCTGACGCTGACACAGACCATGGCCTTCCTCGGCTGGATCGATATTTCCGGAAGCTTCTACCTGACCGAGCCGCTCCCCGTCGCCGGCACGATCATTGGCGGAATCATGTT
>JBAQHA010000511.1:0-2551 GCA_049288075.1 Oricola sp. | reverse complement strand
GGGTAAGGGCGGCTGAAAGCGGTTGGATGAACAGGAGGTCGGGAAATTCGGACTGGCTGGCAAATGCAGCGGCTTTTCAGCAGGTTGCTTGGCGGCCGCTCGCGAAGACCCCCACACTTCATCCCTCACTGCAGGCGGGAGTGGACGAACACTGCGCCGGCGCGGGCCTACACCGTGAGGTGCCGCCGCACCGCCGCGTCGTCCAGCGTTTCGGCCAATCCCTCGTGGACGATCTCGCCGCGATCCATGATGTAGACCTTGTCGGCGAACTCGCGGCAGAAATCGAGATATTGTTCGACCAGCAGGATCGAGATGCCCTTCTCGTCGCGCAGATAGCGCAACGCCCGGCCGATATCCTTGATGATCGAGGGCTGGATGCCCTCGGTCGGTTCGTCGAGGACGAGAACCTTGGGCCGCGTCACCAGCGCCCGGCCGATGGCAAGCTGCTGTTGCTGGCCGCCCGACAGGTCGCCGCCGCGCCGCGACAGCATGGATTTCAGCACCGGGAACAGTTCGAACACGTCGCCCGGCACCGTGCGCTCGCGCCGCGGCAGGCGGGCATAGCCGGTTTCGAGGTTCTCCCTGACCGTCAGCAACGGGAATATCTCGCGCCCCTGCGGCACATAGGCGATGCCCCTGCCCGCGCGCGCATGCGGCGCGCCGGTGAGCGCCTCGCCGTCGAGCGCGATCGATCCGGCGCGGATCGGCTGATGGCCCATGATCGCGCGCAGAAGCGACGATTTGCCGACGCCGTTGCGGCCGAGGATGCAGGTGATCCGGCCGGGCGCGGCATCGACAGACACGCCGCGCAACGCCTGGGCGGCGCCGTAAAAGAGATCGATCGACGATACCGTGAGAGCGTTCATGCGTATCCGATGTCCTTCAGGAAGCTGACGATTTCGGCGAACAGCTCGTCATTGTGGCCGAGCCAGATATGCCCGCCCGTCGGATAGACGAGGAGGCGCGCGCCCGGAACCGTCGCGGCGATGTGGCGTGCGGCGTCGACGGTGAGGAACCGGTCGTCCTCGAGCGAAATCGCAAGCGTCGGCGCGGTGATCTTCTCCAGCTCCATCGGCTCCGGATCGCCCGCGAGCCTGCCGTCGTTGAGCAGCCCCTTCGCACGCTCGCTGACCGGCAGGATGCTGTGCAGGATTTCGCGCGCCCGCGCCTGCTCGGCCGGACTTGCGGCCTCGAACACCGCCTTGTCGGTCGCCAGCAGCGTCTCCGTCATCGTGTCGGGCAGAGCGGTAATCCCGGCCCAGAACAGGAAATCCGACTGCAGGACGTTCTGCGCGACCGCCTGCTGGAACGGCGACCACGGCCGCGCAGGCGGCCGGTTCGGCGCATAGGCGGCGGGCACGATCGGCAGAAGCGCGGCGCAGCGGTCCGGGTGGCGGATGGCGAACTGCATCGCCGACAGCGCACCCGCCGAGCCGCCCGCGATCGCGATCTTATCGATGCCGAGCGCGTCGAGCAGGTCGACGAAGGCGTCGGCCTGGTTTTCCGAGGACGGATCGTCGGGGAAGGCCGAGCGCAGATAGCCGAAACGCGACGGCGCGATGACGCGGAAGCCGGCCCTTGCGAGTGAATCGGCGAACGCCAGGCCTTGGTCGAAACCGCCGCCGGTGCCATGGATCATCAGGAACGGCGTGCCGGTCCCGGCCTCGCCATATTCGAGATCGCCGAACCGGCTTTGGATCACAGTGCCGAGGCTCGGCGCGACGCGCGCCCGCGCCCGGTCCATCTCCCGCCGAAAGGATGCCGAGGCGACGGCGCCGCCCGCGGCCAGCGCGCCGGCGACAAGACCCAGTCCCAGCAGCGTTCTGCGTTTCAGCATCTTCAACCCCTCCCTCGCGGACATGCCGGAGGCAAGGATAGCGGAAGAATGTGCAACTGCATTGACCGGAGACAACATCGCCGCCTACCGCCCCAGATAGCTTTCGATCACGCGCTCGTCGGCGCTGACATGGTCGAGCGAGCCTTCGGCCAGCACCGAGCCTTCGGCCAGCACCGTCACCTTGACGTCGAGATCGCGGATGAAGGTCATGTCGTGCTCGACGACGATCACCGCCTTTTCGCCGGCGATGGAGCGCAGCAGTTTCGCCGTCTCGATCGTCTCGGCGTCAGTCATGCCGGCGACCGGCTCGTCGACCAGCAGCAGCTTCGGGTCCTGCGCGAGCAGCATGCCGATCTCCAGCCACTGTTTCTGGCCGTGCGACAGGTCGGCCGCGAGATCGTTCCGGCGGCCGGTCAGGCGGACGGTATCGAGGATCTCCTCGATGCGGGCCATCTGCGCCGGCGTCGTGCGGTGGAACAGCGTCGCCACGATGCCGTGGTCGCGCTTCAGCGCCAGTTCGAGATTGTCTTCCACCGTGTGGCTTTCGAACACGGTCGGCTTCTGGAACTTGCGTCCGATGCCGAGCTGCGCGATCGCCGCCTCGTCGTGCTTCGTCAGGTCGATCGACCCCTCGAACAGCACCGTGCCGGAATCCGGCCGCGTCTTGCCGGTGATGATGTCCATCATAGTCGTCTTGCCGGCGCCGTTCGGGCC
>JBAQHA010000510.1:0-4862 GCA_049288075.1 Oricola sp. | reverse complement strand
AGGACGCGGTGCGCATGCAGCGCGCCCTTCGGGTGGCCCGTGGTTCCCGAGGTGAAGATCATCAGCGCCGGATCGTCCGGCCCGGTTTCGGCGGCGGCGAAATCCGGCGAGCCGGCCTCGACGAGGCGCGCGAAATCCTCAGCGCCGGCGAGACCGCCGGTCGAGATGATGGTTTTCAGTTCCCCGAATTCCTCTTCCGTCGCGTCGAGCCTGGCCTTGCCGGCGGGGTCAAGGAACAGGGCCTTCGCGCCGGAGAGGTTGAGCCGGTAGGCGATGGCGTCCGGGCCGAACTGCATCGCCATCGGCACCGCGATGGCGCCGAGCTTGTAGACGGCCATGTGGGCGATCGCCGTCTCGAAGGACTGTGGCAGCAGGATCGCCACCCGGTCGCCGCGCGCGATGCCGAGCGCGCGAAGCGAGGAGGCGAGGCGGTTCGACTTTTCGGCCAGTTCACGGAAGGTGAGAATGGCCGGCGCGTCGCCCGACCAGTCGATGATCGCCGGCTTGTCGGGGTTTCTCGCGGCGGGCGCATCCGAGCAGGCGACGCCGATGTTGAAGGGGTCCGGAATGTCCCAGCGGAAGCGGGAAACCAGGTCGTCATAGGATGCGGGATTGGCTGGCAGCATGGGCAAAAGGTGATGCATTGTTTCCAAAACCAGTCAAGCGGATTGCGATTTGTGACGGAGAGGGGCGGTGCCTGGCTGGTGGGACAGAGGTGTCCTGCTGGGTGATGAGCCCCAAAGCCAGGGCGGCTAACGAAGGTTCGAGGCGTGCGCCCCCGTGCCGTTGGTACCCGCCATTGGTTGCAGCAACGGAGCGCCGGTTCCGGCCCGGCCAAGAGGCGTCCGGATGGGTTCCGGATGCGCGAAGGTTCATACCGGTTGGAAGAAGTCTCCTTGCGGAGAATGCCAGAGAAACGGGAAGCCGCAAGAACACCGAAGGGGCGGTCGCGAGATCGCAGTACACATAAAGACAGAGCGATCCCGCGACCGCCCGTCTTCCAGTTCTTTGACAGAAACCGGCTTCGCAGGTGAAGCGCGGTGCCGATGATGCGCGCTCACTCTCCCCCCTTGCGGGGGAGATGTCGCCGCAAAGCGGTGACAGAGGGGGGCTGTCCGTCGGCGGACAGCCCCCTCTCCGGTCCTTCGGACCACCTCTCCCCGCAAGGCAGGGGCGAGGAAGAAGTCCACCTCCCGCCCTGTGCTCCCGCGCACATGCCCTGCAATGGCGTCCGCTATCGTCCGCGCCCGAAGACGAGGGCAAGAACCATGGCCGCCCGGGCGAGTGCCCGGCGCAAGATTCCCGTTGCGCGCGAATATCCCTCGGAATATGGATTCGCGGGGCGATATTTCGCAAGGTTGCGCCTCGAATCGGGACTTTGCGGGATGACGGTCATGAAGCGGACGCATGGTGGGGTGCTGGCGGCGGTCGTGACCTTGTCCTCGGGCGGCGCCGTGGCGGGCGACTGGTCCGGCTTCTATGTCGGCGCGGGCGTCACCTTCGGCGAATACGAGATGGGCCTGCCGGACTCGTCGGGCAACATCACCATAAACGACTCGAGCACGCCGGATGTCGACTTCCAGACCAGTTTCCCGCTCGGCCACACGGGCAAGGTCGAATCGGGCCACCTGCTGGCCGGTTACATGTTCCAGAAGGGCCGGCTGGTCTTCGGCGCCGAGGCCGACATGGAGTTCGACGCGGTCGCCTCCTGGCCGCGCGCGATCGGTATCCCGGGCTGCGCCAATCCGCCGATCGTCGCGCCCGGCAACTTCTCCTGCATCGGCATCCAGTCCTTCGGCTCGGTCGAGTCGGTCGGGCACGCCCGCGTGATCGCCGGCGCGGAACTGACGCCGACGCTGATGGGTTTCCTGTCCGGCGGCCTTGCCATCGGCATGGCGGGCGACGCGCTCGGCGTCACCGCGGGCGGTTTCATGGCCGACTCGCCGGCCCCGCCATTGCTCGGCGTCGCCACGGTGTTACGCACCGGCATGGCCGAAACGCTCTATGGCTACACGATCGGCGGCGGCGTCCAGTTGAAGGCCTCGCGCAACCTGATGCTGCGCGCCGAATACATCTACGACAATTACGGCAGCCGCGACATCGCGGTCGGCGGAGCCGGCTTCGGCGGAACGATCGGCACCGTCACAGCCAACTCCTTCGGCTCGATCGGCATGGAGCAGACCCACTCCAGCCATGCCGTCCGCCTTGCGGCGATCTACCAGTTCGGCGACGGCGGCGGGGACCCCGCGGCGGAGCAGGACCTGGGCGACTGGTCGGGCATCTATTTCGGCGGCGGCCTCTCGCTCGGTCGCACCCGGATGGCCCTGCCGGATTCCTCGGCGAACCTGACGATCGACGACAACACCACGCCTGAGACCGATTTCCAGACCTCCGTCTCGCTCGATCACGAGGGCGACACTGTATCCGGCCACCTGCTTGCCGGCTACATGTTCCAGGCCGAAAGGTTCGTCTTCGGCGGCGAGGGCGATATGGAGTTCGGCAACTCCGTCGATTTCCCGCGGGCTGCCGGCGTTCCCGCCTGCGCCAATCCCGCCATCGTGACGCCCGGCTATTTCTCCTGCATCGGCATGCAGTCCTTCGGCTCCTTCGAGACGCTCGGCCATGTGCGGGCCATTGCCGGCGCGGAAGTGACCCCCAGCCTGATGGGCTTCGTATCGGGAGGCATCGCCATAGGCCGCAGTGGCGACCGCATCGGCGTCACCACCGGCGGCATCGTTGCCCACTCCCCCAGTTCGCCGCTGATCGGCGTCGCCACCGTGTCGCGCGGCGGCATGGAGGAGATCATGTATGGCTACACGATCGGCGGCGGCGCCCAGTTCAAGGCGTCGCGCAACCTGATGCTGCGCGCCGAGTACATATATGACGACTACGGCACCCGCGACATCGCGGTCGGCGGCGCCGGCTTCGGCGGAACGCTCGACGACGTCACCACGAATTCCTTCGCCAGTATCGGCAACCAGCTGAAATATTCGAGCCACGCCGTCCGCCTGAGCGCGATCTTCAAGTTCTGAGGCGGTTTCTCGCGGCTCCGGCCGTGCCGGTGGAGCGTTTCCAGGCGAAGTGGAAACCGGTTTGCTGTCCGGAAACGCGACAAGAGAGGGACTTGGACTCGTTCGCCGTTTCCGTCAAACGGCGAACAAGTCTGGCCCCAACTCCGGCAACGGCGCCGATCGCCTCCGCGATGACGCCATCCGCCCCCTGCCCTCCCGCGCTGTCGGGAAGCATGGCGGCAAAGCCCTTCAGTTGGTCTCCCGGCGTCTCCGACGCCGCTTTCGGCAAGCGATCGTCCTCCGCTATCGAAGCCTCTTGACCTGAACCATGGTCGAGGTCGCATACCCCCGCGACATCCATCGAATCGAAAGGAAAAAGCATGACTCAGGCTACCCTCGAACACGTCAATTTCACCGTCACCGATCCCGTGAAAACCGCCGGGCGCCTGTGCGACCTTTTCGGCTGGAAGATCCGCTGGCAGGGCTCCGCGATCCATGGCGGCCATACCGTCCATGTCGGCTCGGACGACAGCTACGTCGCGGTCTACGCCAAGGGCACGCCCGGCGATCCGGCCGCCGAAAGCTATTTCACGCGGGGCGGCATGAACCATCTCGGCATCGTCGTCGACGATCTCGATGGGGCGGAAGACCGCGTCAGGCAAATGGGCTACGAACCGCATTCGCACGCCGACTACGAGCCGGGCCGCCGCTTCTATTTCCGCGACGAGGACGGCATCGAGTTCGAGGTGATCAGCTATGCCTAGAGCAACCAGCCCAGATCCAGCCGCCCCCTCGGCTTCCAGCCGAGCCGCCGCAGCCGCGCGCAATCCATCGCGTTGTAGCCGGATGCATCTTCTGCCTCGGGCAAGGGACGCGCGCGGCCGGTCAGCCTGGCGAATTCCGCCAGCAGGTCGTGCCGGTCGAGCAGGATGTCGGACACGTTGAAGACAAGGCCCGGGCTCGCGGCGCGGATCGCCGCCGCGTCGCCCTCCAGCATCAGCCTCACGGCCGCCGCCATGTCGTCGCCATGCACTTCGGTGCCGGCGCGGGCCGCAATTTGTTTGCCGGATTCATATTCGGCGAACAGCTCCGCCCATTTGTGCCGGCGCCCCGGCCCGGCCGGCCCGTAGATACCGGTGACGCGCAGCGACACGGGCAGAAAATCCGCGTCTGCCTGGCCCCAGAGCGCCCGCTCGACCGCCAGCTTCACCTCGCCATAGAGCGTGTCGGGATGCGCCTCCAGATCCTCGCGCAACGCCGCGCCCGGCGCCTGCCTGCCGTAGACTGCCCTGCTCGACAGGAACACGGTCCGCGAAACGCCCGCCCGTTTCGCCGCGGCGAACAGCGCCAGCGTTCCGTCGATATTGAGTCGGCGAAAGGTTTCCGGATCCTCGCCCTCGCCGCCGCGGAATTTCCCCGGCACGTGATGGAACGCGGCATGGACAAATCCGTCTGCGCCTTCGAACAGCGCTGGGGACGCCTTCGCCGGCTCGAGATCGCTTTCGACGAAATCGACCGGCTTCGAGAAGAACCCCGCCTCCGGCCGCGTCCGCCCCGTCACCGTCACGGCGTATCCCGCGGCCAGCAGCGCTTCCGTGATGAAGCGCCCTGCATAACCGGCGCCGCCCGAGACGAGGACGCGCTTCATGCCGGCACGGCCGGGTTGGCCAGAGTGTCGACGTCGGGGATGGCCTCGCCCATGCGATACGCCTGCCACAGATCGATCAGCGGCCGCAGCTTGTCACGCCTGGGATGATCCTTCTCCCACGGCTTTTCGTACTGGTAGTGGACGACATGCACCGACTTCCAGTCCCACAGCGCCGGCATCGCGAACCAGACATATTGCAGCAT
>JBAQHA010000509.1:0-7865 GCA_049288075.1 Oricola sp. | reverse complement strand
GTCCACGGGAAGTCTGCCTCGTCGACCAGACCTTCATCGACCAGTAGTTTCGCGGCCTTCAGGTAGATGTCCGGGCGATAGACGGACTTGGCCGTTTCATCGAACCATGCATCGTCCGTGAACTCAGGGATCTGGCCCCAGCGGCGCATCTGGGTCAGGTACCAGACCGCGTCCGAGTAGTAGGGATAGGTCGCGAAGTGGCGGTAGAAGACGTTGAAGTCCGGCACGTCGCGCTTGTCGCCCTTCTCGTATTCGAAGGTGCCGGTCATCGAGTTGGCGATGACTTCCTTGTCGGCGCCGACATATTCGGGACGCGACAGGATTTCGACGGCTTCCATGCGGTTGGCGTTGTCGTTCTCGTCGAGCCACTTGGCGGCGCGGATCATCGCCTTGGTGAGCGCCAGCGTGGTGTTCGGGTATTTCTCGGCGAACTCGGCGGTGATGCCGAAGACCTTTTCAGGATTGTTCTTCCAGATTTCGTAGTCGGTGATGACCGGCACGCCGATGCCCTTGAACACGGCGGCCTGGTTCCACGGTTCGCCGACGCAGTAGCCGTAGATCGTGCCGGCTTCCAGCGTCGCCGGCATCTGCGGCGGCGGCGTCACGGAGAGAAGCGCGTCGGCCTTGATCTGGCCCGAGACGTCGGTAGTCGAATAGTAACCCGGATGAATACCGCCCGAGGCGAGCCAGTAGCGAAGCTCGTAATTGTGGGTCGAGACCGGGAACACCATGCCCATGTTGAAGGGCTTGCCCTCGGACTTGAACTTGTCGACCACGGGCTTCAGCGCCGCCGCGCTGATGGGATGCTGCACCTTGCCGTCGGCGTCGGTCGCGATGTTCGGCTTCATCATTTCCCAGATCTCGTTGGAGACGGTAATGCCGTTGCCGTTCAGGTCCATGGAGAAGGGCGTCACGATATGCGCCTCGGTGCCGAAGCCGATGGTCGCGGCCAGCGGCTGGCCGGCCAGCATGTGTGCGCCGTCGAGTTCGCCCGTGATGACCCGGTCGAGCAGGACCTTCCAGTTGGCCTGCGGCTCGAGCGTCACGAACAGGCCTTCGTCCTCGAAGTAGCCCTTCTCGTAGGCGATGGCGAGCGGCGCCATGTCGGTCAGCTTGATAAAGCCGAATTTCAGTTCGTCCTTTTCGACATCGAGCATTTCGGCGCGGACCGCTGACATCGATGTCGCGCTTGCAAGGATCGCCGCGCCGACCGCGATGAGGGCGTGTCTGCGGAGAATGGGGAAGGTCATGTGTCACTCCTGTTATGACTGCCGCTTGCGCGGGACCTGAAACAAAAAAAGCCGCCGACCTGTCGCGACCGGGAGGAGGTGGTCGCTTGAGGTTCGGCGGCTTTGCCTGGGGTGCGCCCGGCATTGGACGCGAAAACTGTAGCCTTCGATGGCTATTGAGAACTAAGCAGGAAGCGTGCCAGCTTCGGCGAGGCGTGATTTTTCAAGCAAATTCAACGGATTCGAATTCTCGCGCGCTGGCGCGGCGGCAGAATTTTGTGTGCGGATTGTGCAGTGCGATTTTCTTGATGCCTAAAGAATCGGCAGTCCGGCAGGGTGCTCGTGTTTTAGGCGTCGCGCACAGGGCCGTTTGCCGGCCCGTTTGGATCAGGTTTCCGTCTGGTCCGAGAGGTATGTGGCGAGCCTGTCGGGATCGAAGGTCCGGCCGTCGAAAAAGCCGTCCGGGCCGAGCAGCAATGCGCCGCTGGTCGCGCCGACGGGTTGGGTTTCCGTCAAAGCTCCCTCCACCTTGGCGTTGGCGGCCGGAATGGGGGCCGACAATGGCCGCAACGCGGTGCGGTAAAGGTCCGGCCGGTAGCAGCGCCGCGCCGCGTCGGCATGCGCCGGCGTGTGCTTCACCTGTCCCCAGCGCACCATCTGGCTGTAGAACCAGAGCGCATGGCTCTGCCAGGGGAAAGTAGCGGCATGGGCGAAAGGCTCGAAGAAACGCGCCCGGTCTTTCGCCGCCATGCCCTCGATCACTGTGCCGTCCAGGCCGCGGGCGATCAGCGCCGCCGGCTGACCGATATATTCTGGTCGGGCGAGGATATGCGCCAGCGCGCCGTGATTGTCGGGGTTGCCGCACCATTCGGCGGCGCGGTAAAGCGCGCGCAGGAGCCGCGACAGCGCATTCTCGTTGCGCCGGGCCCAGTCGGCCCGCACGCCCAGCACCTTTTCCGGGCTCGATTTCCAGATCGCCGATTTGACCGTGGCGATCCGCCCGGCGCCGGTCGACGCCGCGACTGAGTTCCACGGCTCGCCGACGCAGAAGCCGTCGATCTGGCCGGACCCCAGCGCATCGGGCATGAAGGGCGGCGGAACGACGACGATCTCGACGTCCTTGTCGGGGACGATGCCAGAGGCGGCGAGCCAATAACGCAGCTCGAAATTGTGGCCCGAATGGGCGTGCACGACGCCAAACTGCAGCGGCGGCTCGCCGCCGGCCTTGCGCCGGTCGACGACGGCTTTGAGGGCGCGGCCGGACGTGGCCGGATCGGGCGGCGAAAACGGGCCGGCCTGCTGCATCCGGTCGAAAAGCGCGGCGCTCACCGTCACCGCATTGCCGCCGAGCCCCATCGACAACGGCACGACGACATCGAGCGTCAGCGGCGTCAGGCCGAGCGCGAAGGCGATTGGCATCGGCGCCAGCATGTGCGCGGCCTCGAACTGGCCGATCGCCATGCGGTCGCGAATATTGGCCCAGGACGTCTCGCGCAGCAGCGACAGCGCTATGTCCTCCTCCTCGGCGAAGCCGCACTCGCGCGCCGCGACAAGGATCGCGCTGTCGGTCAGCGGCAGGAAGGCCGCGGTGATGTCAGTCCTGGCCATCCGCTCCACCCTTTCCCAGCATGTCGGCCGCGAGCACCAGGCTCTGCGCCACGTCGCTGATCTTGCGATTCTGGTTCATCGCCGTCTTGCGCAGAAGCGCATAGGCCTCATCCTCGCCGATGCCGCGCGAGCGCATCAGCAGGCCCTTGGCCTGGTCGATCACCTTGCGCGACTGCAGGGCGTTGCGCGCATCCTCGAGTTCGCGCTCCATGCGCGAATAGGCATTGAAGCGGCTGATCGCCATGTCGAGGATCGGCTTGACGCGCTCGCGGCGCAGCCCGTCGACGACATAGGCGGACACGCCCGCCTCGATGGCGCGCTCGATGGATTCGCGGTCCGAGCGGTCGACGAACATCGCGATCGGCCGTTTCACCGCGCGAGACAGCTGGAACATGTTCTCCAGCATGTCGCGGTTCGGGTTTTCGAGATCGATGACGATGACGTCCGGTTCCAGCACGGCGATCTTGCCGGCGATGCCGGTCACGTCGGTGACGATCGTCACGCGCTCATGGCCGGCCTCCCGCAGGCCCGCCTCGATGATCGCGGCGCGAACGGCATTGTCATCGACGACGAGTACGGAAGGCAGTTGGCCCGGCATGCCCTTATTTTGCGCATGCGAAAAAATTGTGCAACGCAAAAATTACACGAAACGCTGCCGGACAGCGCGCCACGGGAAGCCTAGGTTCCGAGTTCCTCGATCATCGCGTCCCGCATCAGGAATTTCTGCGCCTTGCCGGTCACCGTCATCGGCAGGGCGTCCTTGAACCGGATGTAACGCGGTATCTTGTAATGCGCGATCTGCCCATGGCAGAACGCCTTGACCTCGTCCTCCGTCATCGTCTCGCCCGGATGGAGCACGACCCAGGCGCAGACCTCCTCGCCGTACTTCGAGTCCGGCACGCCGAAGACCTGCACCTCGGCGACCTTCGGATGGCGGTAGATGTATTCCTCGATTTCGCGCGGATAGATGTTCTCGCCGCCACGGATGACCATGTCCTTCACGCGCCCGACGATCCGGCAATAGCCGCGCGCGTCGATCGTGCCGAGGTCGCCGGTGTGCATCCAGCCACCGTGGTCGATCGCCTCGCGCGTCTTGTCCTCGTCGTTCCAGTAGCCTTGCATCACCGAATAGCCGCGCGTGCAGACCTCGCCCTGCTCGCCGACATCCACCGTATGGCCGGCGGCATCGATGATTTTGACCTCGACATGCGGATGGATTCGTCCGACCGTCGAGACGCGATCTTCCAGTGCGTCGTCGGTGCCGCTCTGGAACGAGATCGGGCTTGTTTCCGTCATCCCGTAGCCGATCGTCACCTGCGGCATGTGCAGGGACGCAATGACGTGGCGCATCACCTCTATAGGGCACGGGGCGCCCGCCATGACGCCGGTCCGCAGACTCGTGTAGTCGTGTTTGCGGAAATCCGGATGATCGAGCATGGCGACGAACATGGTCGGCACGCCATAGAGTGCCGTGCAGCGTTCGGTCGATACGGCCTCGAGCGTCGTGCCCGGCTCGAAGGACTCGCCCGGAAAGACCATGGCCGAGCCGGTCGTCACGCAGCCGAGCGTGCCGAGCACCATTCCGAAACAGTGATAGAGCGGCACCGGAATGCACATCTTGTCGGCTTCGGTGAACGCCATCGCGCGCACCGTGAAATGGGCGTTGTTGATGATGTTGTAATGCGTCAGCGTCGCGCCCTTCGGCGCGCCGGTCGTGCCGCTGGTGAACTGGATGTTGATCGGATCGTCGGGATCGAGCGATCGCGTGATCGCGTCGAGGCGCAGTTGCTGCGCCGGGCCGCCGAGCCGGCACACCTCCTCGAAATTGAACATGCCGGGCGTCTTGTCTTGGCCCATTCGGATGACTGTCTCCAACTGCGGCAGCCGGACGGACGCGAGCGCGCCGGGCATGCAGGAGGAAAGTTCGGGCGCGATCTGCCCGATCATATCCAGATAATTCGATTTCTTGAAGGATGCGGCGGTAACCAGCGCCTTGCAGCCCACCTTGTTGAGGGCATATTCGAGTTCGGATACCCGGTAGGCGGGATTGATCGTGACGAGGACTGCGCCGATCCGCGCCGTGGCGAATTGCGTGATCAGCCATTCCGGGCGGTTCGGCGACCAGATCCCGACCCGATCGCCGGTCTCGATCCCGAGGCTCAGGAGGCCGCTGGCGAGTGCATCGACCTCACGGTCGAGGTCGTAATAGGTGTAGCGCTTGCCGAACTGGCGAAAGATCGCCGCGTCGCGCGGGCCGAAGCGTGACACGGTCTCGGCGAAGATCTGCGGGATCGTCGCCCTCCGCAACGGCGGCGAGCGATCACCCGAGACATAGGACTTGCCGTCGACCGGCGCGATGATCGCCCCGGCTTGATCGGCCGCGTCATTGTCGCGAAAGAAGCTGGCCGACAGCTTCCCGGCCATCGATTCAGACAGAATGGTCATCGCCTTCCTCCTCTCCAATGCGCGCCGGCGGGCGGGCCTACATGGCGCGCCAGTCGCCGAGCGATTCGAAGGCGCCCGCCGCGCGGTAGATCGTGCTTTCCTGGTAGTGCTTGCCGATCAGCATCATGCCGACGGGCAGGCCCTGGCTGAGACCGCAGGGGATGCTCATCGCGGGATGCCCGCTGGTGTCGAAGGGGCAGGTATTGCCGACCATCTCGAAGGCGCGCTGGATCTGGATTGCCAGCGGATCGTCCGGAGCGGGAATCGGTTGCGCCTTCATCGGCGTCGTCGGCATCAGCAGCAAGTCGTAGCGGGCGAGCGCATCGTCATAAGCCTTGCGCAGGAGACGGCTGAGATTCTGCGCCTTGGCGTAGTAGTGGCCGCGATACTGCTTCTGCATGTACTCGCCGACGAACATCGAGATCTTCAGGCTCTTCGACAATTCATTTGCCCGAGATCGCCAGTTGGAGTGGTAGTCGAGCAGGCTGGTGACATAGAGCCCTTCCCAGCCTGTGGCGAAACCGTTGCCGTGCATCATGATGTCGGTGAGGCCTTCGAGCGCGATCGGCGTCCAGATCGCCGCGCCGATCACGTGCATAGGGATCGACACCTCCTCGACCGTGGCGCCGAGCGCGCGGAATTTCTCCGCCGCCGCTCGCACCTTGGCGTCGACGTCGGCTTCCGATTCCGGCCGGCCGAAGCCTTCCCGCACGATCCCGATGCGCATGCCGGCGACGCCCATGCCGACGGCCTGGGTGTAGCGGTCGACCTTCGGGCAGTACTGGCGCGGATCGAGCCCGTCCTCGCCGGCGATCACCTCGAGCAGCAGCGCGTTGTCGCGCACGTTTCCGGTGATCGGGCCGGCATGGTCGATGGTCGGTTCGATCGGCATGATGCCGGTATAGGGAACGAGCCCGTGCGTCGGCTTCATGCCGTAGGCGCCGCAGAAGGAGGCGGGCATGCGGATCGAGCCGCCCTGGTCGCCGCCGATCGACATCTCCACCTCGCCCGCTCCGACGAGCGCACCGCAGCCCGACGACGAGCCGGCGGCGCTGTAGCCCATCCGGTAGGGATTGTGGACGGGGCCGGTCGCATTGGTATGGCTGCCGCCGGAGAGGCAGAAATACTCGCTATGCGCCTTGCCGACGATGGTGCCGCCCGCGTCGAGGATGCGGGTGACGACGGTCGCGTCGATGTCCGGCGTATAGCCCTCCAGCGTCGAGGCGCCGTTCATCATCGGTACGCCCGCGAGGCAGACATTGTCCTTGAGCACCACTTTCCGGCCTTCGAGCGGGCCGTGGGCCGCGCCGCGCACCTCGGCCTTGTAGTACCAGGCGTTCATCGCGTTCTCCGCCCCCGAGGGGCGATAACCGGGCGTGCGCGGATACTTCACCTTGGGCAGGTTGTCGGGCATGGCGTCGATGACGTCATAGGCCTTGAAGCTGTCTTCCATCAGGGTCAGGTAGTCGAGCATTTCGCGTTCGCCCATCGACATGCCGAGGCCCTGAACGACATCGCGCATCTGGTCGAGGGTTGGTCTTCTGATGCTCATGCGTGCCTCCGTTGCGCCGGCGGCGGGCCGGGCGGTATCGCGATGGTGGATTTCGGTGGTGTGTGCCGCCCGGGGCGGCGGCGTGAAGCGGTCGCTCGCGCTCTTCGCGAATGACGCGGCTGGCCGGTCGACGGTAGCGGGTGAGGGCGCGGAACTGCGCGTCCTGCGCACCCCGCCGAAGCCGAGGAATTCCTCGACCTGCCCCGGATCATTGAGCGATGCGCCGTCGAATTCGGCGATGATCTTGCCGCGTTCGAGGATCAGGACCCGGTCGGCCAGCGCCGAGATGAAGTCGAAATTCTGCTCGACGAGGAGGATGGTCAGCCCGCGGCTCTTGCGAAGCTTGAGCAGCGTCTCCTCCATTTCCTCGATGATGCTCGGCTGGATTCCCTCCGTCGGTTCGTCGAGGAGCAGCAGCCACGGGTCGGCCATAAGGCCGCGCGCCAGCGCGAGCAATTGCTGCTCGCCGCCCGACAACGCCCCGCCCTCCCGATCAAGCAGGCGGCGGATGCGCGGGAAGTCGGACAGGACCGACTCCAGCGTCTCTTCCTCGCCCGTGTCGCCGTGGTGTTGCCAGGCCAGCCGGAGATTGTCGCGCACCGAAAGTTTCGGGAAGATGCCGCGTCCCTGCGGGATGTAGCCGAGGCCGCGTTGCGACCTTTGGTGCGGCTTCAGCCGGGTGACCTGCTCGCCGTCGAGGATGACGCTTCCCGAGCGCGCCGGCAGAAACCCCATCACGGTCTTCAGCAGCGTCGACTTGCCCATGCCGTTATGGCCGAGGATGCCGACGATCTCGCCATGGGCGACATGAAGGTCTATGCCGTGCAGCACAGGGATGCGGCCGTATCCGGCGGCAAGCGACCTGATTTCGAGCGCCTTGTCGCTGTCCATGCCCGTCATGCCTTCTTGCCCAGATAGACGTCGCGCACGCGCTGGTCGCGCATGACGACGTCGACGTCGTCCTCGACCAGGATGCGGCCCTGGCTGAAAACGGTCACCTTCCGGGCGATCGACCGGATGAACTGCATGTC
>JBAQHA010000508.1:0-3555 GCA_049288075.1 Oricola sp. | reverse complement strand
GGCTGGTCGAACACATCAAGATTGCCAAGGGACAGAGCGTTGCGAGCCCCGACCTTTCATAACGCGGAGCAGCCCTGATCATGAGCGACGCCATCCAACGGCTCTACGCCAAGGTGACCCTGGAGCGCGGCGGCAACCCCAAGACCTCGCGCACCGCCAAGCTGTTCACAGACGGTCGCACCAAGATCGCCAAGAAGCTGGTCGAGGAAGCCTCCGAGGTGTCGCTGGAATGCGTCACCAACAACCGCGACGAAGTGATCCACGAGTCGGTCGACCTGCTCTACAACTGGGTCGTCCTGCTGTCGGAGATGGGCATCCGCCCGGCCGAGATCTGGGACGAGATGGAGCGCCGCGAAGCCGAGTACGGCATCGCTGGGAAGCTGCCGAAGGTCGAGAACGGCAACGGCCATCCCTGCACCACCAAGAAAAAGGCCAACGAACGGTCATGACCATCGGCGGCGATCCGGGAAGCAGCATCGGGAATACCCGGGATGGCATCTCCTCGCGCCATGGACGCATTCTGAGCCTGCTGGAGGCCCGCGGCTTCGTTTCCATCGGCTCTCTCGCCAAGTCCTTCGCCGTTTCCGAACAGACCGTGCGCCGCGACCTCAACGAGCTGGAAAAGCGCGGCCTGGTGACACGCTACCACGGCGGCGCCGGGCTGCCGCCGGTCACCGGCGACGTCGACTACGACAAGCGCAAGCGCCGCCACGCCACGGAAAAGCAGCGCATCGCCGAGATGGTCGCCGCACAGATCCCCGAGGGTGCCACGATTTTCATCGACATCGGCACCACGATGGAGGCGGTCGCCGAGGCCCTGCTGGACCACCGCCGCCTCACCGTGGTGACCAACCATCTGACCGTGGCGATGATCCTGAACCGCAAGCACGACTTTCAGATCATCCTGGCCGGCGGCGTTCTGAAGCACAACGATCAGGCAACCACCGGCGAGGCGACCCGCGAGTTCCTGGAAAAATTCCGCGTCGGCTACGGCGTCTTCGGCATCGGCGGCGTCAGCGAGGAAGGCGACCTGCTGGACTTCGACTTCCGCGACATCGGCGTCTCCGCCACGGCGATGAAGATCTCGCGCAAGCGCCTGGTTGCGCTCGACCACTCCAAGTTCACCTCGGATGCCATCGTGCGCGTCGCCCATCTGAGCGACGTCGACATGGTGTTCACCGACGCCCAGCCTCCGGCCCGTCTCGCCCGCCTGATGCGCGACAGCGACGTGCGCCTCTTCGTTGCCGGCGAGGACGACGCCGACGGCAAGGTGACCGCCCTCAGGCGCTGAAGTTCATCCCGCTTTCTAGATGATCGCGTGGCGGATTTTCGCCGAGACCCACTCGCTGGCGATCACAGTGGCGATGATGACCAGCAGGATCAGCGAGACCTGCGTCCAGGCCAGCGTGGTGATGGAGGCGTCGAGCTGCAGGCCGATGCCGCCGGCGCCGACAAGGCCGAGCACGGTCGATTCGCGGATGTTGATGTCCCAGCGGAACACCGAGATGCCGGCAAAAGCCGGCATGATCTGCGGCACGACGCCATAGGCCAGCACCTGCGGCCCCGAGGCGCCGGTAGCGCGCACCGCCTCGACCTGCCCCTCGTCGATCTCCTCGATCGCCTCGTACAGAAGCTTGGCGCAGAAGCCGACCGAGCGCAGCGCGATGGCGATGACGCCGGCGAAGACGCCCGGGCCGAGAATGGCGACCAGCATCAGGGCCCACAGCAGCGCGTTGATCGAGCGCGAGGAGACGATGATGAAGAGCGCGATGGGCCGCAGGATCGTGCGGCTCGGCGTGGTGTTGCGCGCGGCGAGGAAGGCGACCGGGACGGCGATGAACAGCGACAGCACGGTGCCCAGGGTCGCGATGTTGAGAGTATCCCAGATCGCCCGCCACAGCTCGTCGATGTAAGGCCAGTCGGGCGGCACCATGCGCGCGCCGAGGTCGGCCGCCTGGTTGTGCGCGTCCCACACGAACATCCAGATCGTCGTCTCCGAGACCATGTTCCAGCAGTAGACGAAGATCATCACGGCGGCCAGGTAGCCGCCCCAGATGGCGAACTGCTTGCCGCGCTCGCGGCGCTGCCAGACCTTGGTCTCTCCCAGGGTGCGCACCGGCATTACTGCACCCACTTCCTGACGTAGCCGGAGGTGTATTCGACCAGCATGACGATGGCGATGATGATGAGCAGGATGGCGGCCGCCGAGCCGTATTCGTAGCGGTCGAAGGCGGTGGTGAGGGTGGCGCCGATGCCGCCCGCGCCGACGATGCCGACCACCGCCGATTCACGGAAGTTGATGTCGAGGCGGTAGAGCCCGAGACCGATCATGCGCGGCAGCACCTGCGGCTGCACCGCATAGTTCAGCCACTGGAACCACGAGGCGCCGGTGGCCCGCACCGCCTCGGCCTGGCCCGGCTCCATGTCCTCGATGTCCTCCGCCAGCAGCTTGCCGTAGAAGCCGATGGTGGCGAAGCTGAGCGTGACGAAGCCGGCGAAGGGCCCGAAGCCGAACAGCTTCACGCAGAAGATCGCGATGATGATCTCCTGGAAGCTGCGCGAGATGGCGAGCACGCCGCGGCAGAAGTAGTAGACCGGTTTGGGCGCGAGGTTGCGCGCCGCGCCGAGCCCGATGGGGATGGAGAGCGCGATGCCGACCACGGTGGAAATCGCCGTCATCCACAGGCTCTCGGCAATGCCCTCGGCGATGGCGTCCCAGCGCGTGACGAAGTCCGGCGGGAAGAAGGCGGCAATGAAGCGCAGGCCGCGCGGGATGCCCTCGGCCACGCGCGCCCAGTTCACTTCCGTGGTGCCGAAAGCTGCCGCCAGGTAAAGCGCTACACCGAGGCCGAGCGCCCAGCGCAGGCGGGCGCTCTTGATGAACGGCGGCTTCTTCCAGCGCCGCCCGGCGGCGACCGCGGCTTCGGCCATCACGAGATGCCGGCCATGCGGTCACGGTCGAGCACGCCCGCATGATGCTCGCCGCCGCGCGGCTCGTCGGACTCGGTTGCCTCTTCGTCCTCGTCGTCAACTTTGCGGATTGTCGCCTCCCAGTCCTCCTCGCCGTATATCTCGGTGAGCACGGCGGCGGTAAGGCCGTCCGGCGGACCGTCGTAGACGATCTCGCCGAGCTTCAGGCCGACGATTCGCTGGGCGAACATCTGCGCCAGCATGACGTCGTGGATGTTGATGATGGCAGACAACTTGCGCTCGCTGCAGAGCTCGCAGACAAGCCGCATGATCTGGCGCGAGGTCTTGGGGTCGAGCGAGGCCGTCGGCTCGTCGACCAGCAGCAGCTCGGGGTCCTGCGCGAGGGCGCGGCAGATGCCAACGCGCTGGCGCTGGCCGCCGGACAGCTCGTCGGCGCGCTTGTCGACCATGTGGTCGAGGCCGACGCGCCCGAGCAGACGGAACGCCTCGTCAATGTCGGATTGCGGGAATTTGCGGAAGTAGCTGCGCCAGAAGCCGACGTAGCCGAGCCGCCCGGAGAGCACGTTCTCCATCACCGAGAGCCGCTCGACCAGGGCGTATTCCTGGAAGATCATGCCCATGCGC
>JBAQHA010000507.1:0-3488 GCA_049288075.1 Oricola sp. | reverse complement strand
GTTAGAAACCTTAACGATGCAAACCGACATCACCGTCCCGCCCCAGGTGGCCTTGCCTGCTGCAATTCGACCTGCACCTTCTTGATGGCGTTCAACAGGCCGAAGCCCGGCGGTGACGGTTCGGTCGTGACACCGACCGATATGCTGCGGGCCACCGCATCGGTTTTGCGCTTCAGGGCCGCGGCCGGTTCCTCGAATGTCAACGCCCCTGATTTGCAGGCTTCCACGCAGGCCGGCATCAGCCCCTGTGCCTGCCGGGCGATGCAGTTGTCACACTTGACGGCGACGGTTTTTCCAGGTGGAGCAAAAGTGTCGACATGATAGCGGATCACGCCGAAGGGACAGGCCATGGCGCAGGAAGCACAGTTGATACACCGGTCCGGATCGATGAGAACGGTGTCGAACCGGCTGTCCCGGTAGATGGCGCCCGGCAGGCAGGCCAACTGGCAGGGTGCCGGATCGCAGTGACGGCAGCGGTTGGGAAACCCTTCACCGATCAAACCGGCCCCGACGTGGACCCGCGACCGGGGCAGCGGCGTTTCCATGATCGCCGTGAACAGATGACCGGTGCGGGAGTGGGCGGTCGCGCAGGCCGGCATGCACTGCATGCAGCCGACGCAGCGTTCCGGATGGACGACGACTTGTTTCATAGGGCCTCCTTTGTCAAAAATTCGCGAGGGAATTTCAGGCTGCCGCCGGACGGTAACCATTTACGGGGTTACAAAGTCCGATGCGCTTCAAACCACCTAATTGTAAGCGTTTACAGGGTGCCGCAGATGCAAGGCGTCGGGCGCGCAGACGTACTTTTGTACTTCAAGTGCCCGACAACAAAGCAGATGCGGTGCCCTGTGAACGCTTACGCCGGACGCCACAGCAACCGGCCATAATTGAGTCCGGGATCAAGCAGCGTTTCGCGCGGCAAGTTTAGCCGGGCACGGCTTTGAATGGCCGCCAGCAGCACCCCCCCCTGCTCGATGGCGTTTACCATCACCATGCCGACCAGGGTATCCCCCTGGAAGACCAGTTTGCGGTAGATCTTCCTGTTCGCGTTCCTGAAGACCAGCGTCCGGAATAAAGCGTCCTGCGGCGGGTTGACGACGCCGCCGGCCATGATGTCCAGGTCGAAAATCCGGATCACGTTGCGGCCGAGGCTGCCCGGATAGGACACCCGGCGTCCGGCCATGTTCAGACCGGCGATCCGCCCCTGGTTGACGGCTTCGGGCCAGATGGCGTTGACCCACGGGGTGCTGCGGGCGATGTCCACGTATTCGGCCACATCCCCGGCCGCGAAGATTCCGGCCGCGCTGGTCTGCATTCGTCCGTCGACCACAATCCCCAGATCGGTTCTGATCCGGTCGCGCGGCACGAAAGCCAGCGCCGGCAGCACGCCTTTGCCGATGACCACCATGTCACACGGCATAAGGCTGCCGTCGGAAAGGTGGGCCGCCCGAACCCGGCCGTTGCCCTCGAAGGCGATCGCTTCGATATCGACGCGCACGTCGAGACCGTGACGCATCAATTCATCGCGTATCATCAAGCCGGCGGCTTCGTCGACCTGCATCGACAGCGGATACCCCGACCGGATCAGCATCGTCACGGCCAGGCCGCGCCGCAGGAGGCCATAGGCGGCCTTGAATCCCACCAGGCCGCCGCCGAGCACCAGCGCCCGGCGTGCGCCCTTTAGGCCTTTTAGCATCGCGCGCACGTGGTCCTGGTTGCGCATGCAGGAGATGTTCGCGAGCGTCGACCCCTCGGCTTTGATCGGACGCGGATCAGCCCCCGTGGCGATCAGCAGCCGGTCGAATCCGTATGCGGAGCCGCCGACGGCGACGGTTCGCTTTTCGACATCGATGCCGGTCACCCGATTTCCGAGCACCGCACGGATGTTCAGGTCGTCGTAGAACCGGGAACCGCGGATCGGCAGCCTTTCCGGTTCGATCGCGCCTTCGAGGACCAGGCTGATCATGGGACGGCAGTATGGCGAAACGGTTTCGTCACCGATCAGGGTGATCCCGCCTTCCGGATCGTACTGCCGAATGGTCTCGGCAGCGGTAATGCCGGCCACGCCGTTGCCGATAATCACGTAGTGCATGTTGATCTCCAGCCGTGCCGCATGGACACGCCAAAAACCGCGTGCGGTCCATATCCGGAACTCAGAGCCGCGGCAAGACCTAGCTTGCATGATCGCGCCCGATTCGAGTCGGTCTGCACGGCACATCCGGCGGCGGATATCGAGATATGTGCCGGCGGATACAACACGCCGGATCGACAACCAGACGGGCCAAGAGACAAGCAAGCCGGGCAATTTTTTTGCCGAAGCGCTTTAAGGAAGGGGCCGAAAGGCATCCGCAGGACCTGATGCGGAATGAGGGGGTGAAAAAGTAGTTTGAGCCGCATATGCCCTCCCGAACCATGAAAATGTTTATCGTCGGGATCGGAGATTGCCGCAGATAAACATCTCATTATCGGCCTTCAGCGGATGTGTCAAGCCCTATCCGGCCGGAACGCAATGCCGCTGGACGCAGCGTCCATCGCGGAGCGAACCCGCCAATGTCATCTTCGAGCCGGTCTATTGCACCGCCAGGACGATTTTCCCGAAGTGCCGGCTGTTCTCCATCTCCGCGTGGGCGTCCCGGACGGATGCGAGCGGATAAATCCGGTGAATGAGCGGCACGATTCGGCCATCGGATAGAAGCGGCAACACGTTAGTCTGGAAGGCGGCCGTTATGGCGGCTTTTTCCTCGACGCTGCGGGACCGGATGACCGAACCGGTGATCTGCTGGCGCTTGACCAGCAGGTGGGCCAGGTTCACCTGCGCCACGGCCCCGCCCATGACCCCGATGATCACCAGCCGGCCGCCGATGGCCAGCGCTTTCAGGTTCGCTTTCAGGTAGTCGGCGCCGATATGATCAAGGATGAGGTCGACCCCGCGGTTCTTGGTAAAAGCCCGCACCTCGGCCGCGAAATCCTGCCTCTTGTAGTCGATGACCAGATCGGCCCCCAGGGACATGACCCGCTCGATTTTGCCGGCAGAGGCGGTAACGATAGTCGTCGCGTCGGGCGCCAACGCGCGACACAGCTGAAGAGCCGCGGTGTTGACGCCCCCGCCGCCGCCGTGGAGCAAAACGGCTTGGCCGGAATGAAGACCGCCGATCATAAAGACGTTCAGGTAGGCGGTAATGTAAGTCTCGCTGACACAGGCGGCGGCCGTGAAGTTCATCGCTGCCGGTAGCGGGACCAAGTGGTCGGCATGCACCAGGGCATACTCGGCATAACCGCCGCCGGCCACGAGACCCATGCCCCGATCCCCCGGTTTCCAGCCGCTCACGCCGGTGCCGAGTGCGTCGATGCGACCGGCCACCTCCAGGCCGAGAATGTCCGACTCACCGGGTGGCGGCGGATAGTGGCCCTGGCGTTGGATGATATCGGCCCGGTTCACCGAGGTCGCCAGCACACGAAGCCTGACTTGGTTCGGCCCAGGTTCGGGG
>JBAQHA010000506.1:0-2715 GCA_049288075.1 Oricola sp. | reverse complement strand
TCACCATCGTCAATGTCGCCATGCCGAGCCTGCAAAAGGCGTTCGGCGCGACGAGCAGCCAGATCGAGTGGGTCGTCGCGGCCTATATTCTCGTCTTCGCGCTCGGCTTGCTTCCCTTCGGCCGGCTGGGCGATATCGTCGGCCGCCCGCGCATGTTCCTGATCGGCGTCGGGGTCTTCACCCTCGGTTCGGCGCTGTGCGGCCTTGCCACGTCGATGCGGTTCCTCATCGCGGCGCGGATGCTCCAGGGACTGGGCGGCGCGATGATGGTGCCGCAGACGCTGGCGATCGCCCAGGTGATATTCCCGCCGCACGAGCGCGCCACCGCCTTCTCGCTCTTCGGCCTGACCGCCGGCCTCGCCGCTGTTGCCGGCCCGGTCGCCGGCGGTTTCCTGATCGACGCCGATATCTACGATCTCGGCTGGCGGCCGATCTTCCTCGTCAATATCCCGGTCGGCGCGCTCGCCGTTCTCGGCGCTCTGCGCTTCATTCCGCCAATGCCCGGTTCGCGCGAACTGCGCAACGACTATCCCGGCATCGCGCTCGCCAGCCTGACGGTCCTGTTGCTGATCTTTCCGCTGATCGAGGGCAGGGAACTCGGCTGGCCTTTCTGGATCATCGCGATGATCGCGGCGGCGTTCCCCGCCGGAGCAGCCCTGGTTTTCTGGCAGCGCCGCCAGCAGGCGCGCAATGCGCCCCAACTTCTACCCTATTCGCTTCTGGCCAACCGCAACTTCCTGATCGGCTCCGCGATGGTGACGATCCTGTTTGGCGGCATTCCCGGCTTCTTCCTCGTGCTCGCGCTCTATTTGCAGGTCGGCTACGGACTAACGCCACTCCAGTCCGGTGTGACGACCTTGCCATTCTCCATTGGCGTTCTGTTGGCTTCTGTCATATCGGGCCGACTTGGCATGCGCTGGCCGCGACGCCGCATCACGGCCGGGGCGCTTCTGCTGGCGGTCGCGATGATCTCGCTTCACTTCGTCATCGCCGCCGTCGAACCGCCCTTGAACCAGCTGATGTTCACGCTGCCGTTGCTGATCGGCGGGACCGGCCTCGGCGTCACGATTGCGCCGATGTTCCAGACGGTCCTTTCCAGCGTTCCGCCGCGCGACGCGGGCTCGGGGTCCGGCGCGCTTCAGGCGTTCCAGCAGGTCGGTGGGGCGCTCGGAGTCGCCTTGATGGGCGGGTTGTTCTTTTCCCATCTCGCCGCGAGCCTGCGGTCGGGAGCAGCGCCAGCGACCGCCTATGGCGATGCGGTCACCACGGCGCTCTATTTCAACACCACGGGCTTCGTGCTGATCGCGCTTCTGGTGCGCCTTCTGCCGAGACCTGCCGCCGCGACGGCGCATGGCCATGGCGCGCCGCGGCCCGTCGCGGAGGTCTGAACGGACCCGCTCAGCTCTTGTCGTGGACGATCAGCGTGCCCGCGCCGTGCTCGGTGAACAGTTCCAGCAGCACTGCGTGCGCCACCTTGCCGTTGACGATGACGACGCCCTTCACGCCGCGCTCCAGCGCGTCGATGCAGGTCTCGACCTTCGGGATCATGCCGCCGGAGATCGTGCCGTCCTTGATCAGCGCCTTGGCTTCCGAGACGGTCAGTTCCTTGATCAGTTGCTTGTCGCGGTCGAGCACACCCGGCACATCGGTCAGGAACAGCAGCCGCGACGCCTGCAGCGCGCCGGCGATGGCGCCCGCGAAGGTGTCGGCGTTGATGTTGTAGGTGTGGCCGTCGCGCCCCGGCGCCACCGGCGCGATCACCGGGATCATCTCCGATTTCGCCAGCAGGTCGAGCAGCGTGCGGTCAACCTCGACCGGTTCGCCCACGAAGCCGAGATCGAGGATGCGCTCGATATTGCTGTCCGGATCGGTCACGGTCTTGCGCGCCTTTTCGGCGAAGACCATGTTGCCGTCCTTGCCGCACAGTCCGATCGCCCATTCCCCCGCCGCGTTGATCAGCGCGACGATTTCCTTGTTGATCGAGCCGGCCAGGACCATTTCGACGATCTCGACCGTCTTTTCATCGGTGACGCGCAAGCCGCCCTCGAACTTCGATTCGATGCCCATCTTCGTCAGCATCGCGCCGATCTGCGGCCCGCCTCCATGCACGACGATCGGGTTGACGCCGGACTGCTTCAGCAGGGCGATATCCTGCGCGAAGGCACGCCCGAGTGAGGCGTCGCCCATGGCGTTGCCGCCATATTTCACCACGACGGTCTTGTGCTCGTAGCGCTGCATGTAGGGCAGCGCGCGGGCGAGGATGTGGGCTTCCATTTCGGGGGAGGACTTGGAGCTATCGTCGGACATGAAGTCGGTTTTTCCGGTGATGCCTTTTCTTTCGTTGCCTACCGTCTATCCGTTCGCGGGAACGAGAGCAATTCCGGTTTGCGCATCGCGGCGGGCCGGTCAGAGCCTGCGGCGCCCATTCGCGGCGTGGTCTCCGAATTCCGGGTCGAACGGCGCCGTCCACGCTATCGACGAGGTTTTGCTCCCGGCTTCCTGATTTCGCATGGCAGCCTCCGGCGCCGGTTCCATCACGAAATCGTTCAGAAGCGTGATGTGCGGATTCGCGTCCGTGGTTCTATATCGAAGACAGACGAAGGAGGTATCCGCGATGAACAGACGTTCCTTTCTCGGCCTTGGCGCCGCGGCGGCTTTCCTCGGCGGCGCGTCCGCCTATGCTTTGGCGGCCGGTTCCGGGGGTGAGTTCGAGAT
>JBAQHA010000505.1:0-3673 GCA_049288075.1 Oricola sp. | reverse complement strand
GGCCGCCCGAGAGCCTCAAACGCCGCGAGGAAGCGTTGGCGCGCGCGACGTAATCCCGATTTTTCGCCCTTTCCCTCCCCATCCTGTTCTGCGATGGCGCGGAATGGCAAAATGTTGTAGTGACATTTCGCAATAGGGAGATGTCGATGCCGGCGCCACGCCAGGAACAAGTTTTCGCGCTGTTGCTTTCCATCTGGGCGGGCCTGTTTACGTGGTCGATCATCGGTTTCTCGGTGAACGAACACGTGGCCGGCGTCGTCATCCAGGCCCTCGATCGCTTTACCCTGTTCGAGCTCTGGCAGGCCGCCGCCGCGGTCTTTTCCCTCATCGTCTATTTCTACGGCCGCGCCTATCCTCCCGGCAGCGCGCTGCGCTGGGTCAGCCGGGCGCCGCTGGCGCTGGCGATCGCGATGGGACTCGGGATCGCGGCGTTCGCCTTTTACGGCGGCTTCGACGCCGCGCAAGGATGACAGCAAAGCCGGGCCGGTCTAGAAACGGTCCATGTTCATACCGTTCTTCCTCGAACTGAAGGCCGCCAAGGTTCCCGTCTCGCTGCGCGAATATCTTTCGCTGCTCGACGGGCTGGAAGCCGATCTCGTCACGTGGGACGTCGAGGGTTTCTACTATCTTGCGCGCGCCGCGCTGGTGAAGGACGAGCGTCACATCGACCGTTTCGACCAGGTCTTCGCCCATGTCTTCAAGGGACTGGAGGCGGTTTCCGGCGAGGCCGGCATCGACCCCATGGCGCTGCCCGAGGAATGGCTGCGCCGGCTCGCCGAGAAGCATTTGACCGACGAGGAAAAGAAGCTTGTCGAGGCGCTGGGCGGTTTCGACAAGTTGATGGAGACGCTCAAGGAGCGGCTGAAGGAACAGCAGGGCCGCCACCAGGGCGGCTCGAAATGGATCGGCACCGCCGGCACCTCGCCCTTCGGCGCCTATGGCTACAACCCGGAGGGCGTGCGCATCGGCCAGCACGAGAGCCGGCACCGCCGCGCCGTCAAGGTCTGGGACAAGCGCGAATTCCGCAATTTCGACGACGGTGTCGAGCTCGGCACGCGCAACATCAAGGTGGCGTTGAAGCGGCTGCGCCGCTGGGCGCGCCAGGGCGCGCACGAGGAATTCGATCTCGACGGCACGATCCGTTCGACCGCCGAACACGGCTATCTCGACGTGCGGATGCGCCCCGAGCGGCGCAACGCGGTGAAACTGCTGATGTTCTTCGATGTCGGAGGCTCGATGGACGACCATATCCGCATCGTCGAGGAACTGTTCTCGGCGGCGCGCGCCGAGTTCAAGCACATGGAATATTATTACTTCCACAACTGCCTTTACGAGAGCGTCTGGAAGGACAACCGCCGCCGCCACGCCGAGCGCATCCCGACCTTCGACGTGCTGCATACCTACGGCTCCGACTACCGCGTCGTCTTCGTCGGCGACGCGGCGATGAGCCCTTACGAGATCGCCATGGCGGGCGGCTCGGTGGAACACTGGAACGACGAGGCCGGCGCGGTTTGGATGCAGCGCCTGCTGGAGAAGTTCCCGAAGACCGTCTGGCTCAACCCCGAGCGCCAGGACCGCTGGCGTTTCACCCAGTCGACCGAGATGCTGAACGGGATCATGGGCGGCAGGATGTATCCGCTGACTCTGAAAGGGCTCGAGGAGGCGACACGGGAATTGTCGCGCTGACTACCCCAGCAGCAGCACCTGCAGGTCGGCCACGTTGGTTCCGGTCGCGCCGGTGATCACCAGCGCGTCGGCGGCCTCCAGCGCATGGAAGGCGTCGTTATCGGCGAGATAATCGGCCACCGACAAGTGCTTCGCGGCAAGCGCCGGGATCGTCTGCGGCGTGACCAGTCCGCCGGCCGCTTCCGTCGGACCGTCGCGGCCGTCGGTGCCGCCGGACAGAAACGCCCAGTCTCTCGGCAGGGACTTCTCTTCGCACAGCGCCGCGAAGCGCAGCGCCATCTCCTGGTTGCGCCCGCCCTTGCCCTTGCCGGTGACCTGCACGCTGGTCTCGCCGCCCGACAGGATCGCGACTTTGCCGGCTGGCGCTTTCGTCGCGGCTGCATGGAAGGCGTCCGCTGCCTGCGCCACGTCGCCTTCGAGCCATTCCGACAGGATGAGCGTCGCGTAGCCCTTCTGCTTCGCCGCCGCCTCCATGGCGCGCAGGCTGATCGAATTGGCGCCGACGAGGATGTTCTCTGTCGTCTGGACGAAGTCCGGCTTCGGCTGCGTGGCCCGCTTCTCCAGATGCGCCATGACGCTCGCCGGCATTTTCGTTTCGAGCCCGAAAGATCGAACGATGTTCAGCGCCTCGTCCACCGGCGCCGGATCGGCGACAGTCGGCCCCGAGGCGATGATGGCGAGGTCGTCGCCGGGCACGTCGGAGAGGATCAGCGCCAGCCCCTGCGCCGGATGGATGGCGCGCGCCAGCCCGCCGCCCTTCAGCCGCGACAGGGCCTTGCGCACGGTGTTCATGGCGACGATGTCGGCGCCGGATTTCAGCAGCAGGTCGTTGGCGGCGACCTTTTCATCGAGCGTGATCCCGTCGGCGGGTGCCGGCAGCAGCGCCGACGCGCCGCCGGAGATCAGGCACAACACCAGGTCACTCGGACCCGCCTTGCGCGCGATCTCCTCGATCATCCGCGCGCCCCTGGCGCCGTTTGCGTCGGGCAGCGGATGCGATGCTCCGATGACGGTGACGCCGTCGATCGCACGCACGTTCTCGTAATTGGTGACGGCCAGCGCTTGCGCGATCCTGGCCCGCGGCAGGAATTCCAGCGCCGCCTCGATCATCGGCAGGGCGGCCTTGCCGGCGGCGATGACATGGACTTTCGCGGCTTCCGACCATTCGCCGTCATGGATTTCAAGCGCCGACAGCGTGGCGTGGAAGGGGTCGGCGGCCTTCACGCCCTGCATGAATATGTCGCGGGCGTCGTCGGCAAGCGTCCCGATCGTGGTCATGGCCTGTTGAATTCCCGGTTCCGTGTCAGGACTTGTCGGTTTGCCTTGCACGGGCGCTTTGCGCAACCGCAAAACACGATACAATCCGCCCATGCCCCATGACGAGGAACTCGCCCATCGCCTGCGCTCCCTGCTCGACGGCCTGCCCGGCCTCGCCGAGAAGAAGATGATGGGCGGCATCTGCTTCCTGCTCGACGGCAACATGATCGGCGCGGCGCGGCGCGACAAGTCGGGCGATGCACATTTCATGTTCCGCGTCGGCAAGGACGGCGAGGCCGAGGCGCTGCGCCATCCCGGCACGCGGCCGATGATCCATGGCGGGCGCAGGATGGGCGGCTTCGTCTTTCTCGACGAGGAGGCCGCCGACGACGCGACGATGCGCGCTCTGACCTCGCTGTCGCTCTCATTCGTGACGGCGCTGCCGCCGAAACGGGACACTTGAGGACGGACCGATGGCCGCGACCGATTTCACCGGTTTCAACGACGAAACGATTACCTTCCTCGCCGATCTGAAGGCCAACAATGCGCGCGACTGGTTCGCCGACAACAAGCCGCTCTATGAAAGGGCGCTGAAGAAGCCTGCCGGGGCGTTCGCGGGGCTGATGGCGGACGAACTGGAGAAGCTGACGGGAGCGCCGCACAAGCCGAAGATCTTCCGCATCAACCGCGATGTCAGGTTTTCCAGGGACAAGTCGCCCTACAATTCCCA
>JBAQHA010000504.1:0-8789 GCA_049288075.1 Oricola sp. | reverse complement strand
CACATGCATCCCGACGCGATCATCGCGATTGCCGCATCCGCCAACAGCCGGGAACTGACGCAGACGATCTTCGGCGGCGAGATCGGCTGGCTGCCATGGAAGCGCCCGGGCTACGAATTGGGCCTGTGGCTGGGAAAATTCTGCGAAGAGAATCCGGACGCCAAGGGAGTCGTGCTGGAAAGCCACGGCCTCTTTACCTGGGCCGACACCGCCGAGGCCTGCTACGACACGACCATCGAGATCATCAACCGCGCGATCGAGTGGTTCGAGCGCGAGACCGATGGCAAGCCGGTTTTCGGCGGCGAAAAACACAAGGCACTGGATCCGGAGGAGCGCCGAGGGGTCGCGGCGGCCCTGATGCCGGCCATCCGCGGCATGGTGTCGAAACAGGCCCACATGGTCGGCCACTTCGATGATTCCGACGCGGTGCTGCAATTCGTCTGCGCCAACGACATGGAAAGGCTCGCCGCGCTCGGCACGAGTTGCCCCGACCATTTCCTGCGTACCAAGATCCGTCCGCTGGTCGTCGATTTCGACCCCGCCAGACCGGACATCGACGCGACGCTGAAAGGCCTTGCCGGCAGCGTCGAGACATACCGCGAGGACTACGCGGCCTATTACCAACGCTGCAAGCATGCCGACAGCCCGGCGATGCGGGATCCGAACGCGGTGGTCTATCTCGTGCCGGGGGTCGGCATGATCACCTTTGCCCGCGACAAGGCGACGGCGCGCATTTCCGGCGAGTTCTACACCAACGCCATCAACGTGATGCGCGGCGCGTCGACCGTGTCGGACTATTGCGGCCTTCCGGAGCAGGAAGCCTTCGACATCGAGTACTGGCTGCTCGAGGAGGCGAAACTCCAGCGCATGCCGAAGCCGAAAAGCCTCGCCGGCCGCGTCGCCATCGTGACAGGCGGCGCCGGCGGAATCGGCTCGGCGACCGCGGAGCGCTTGCTGTCCGAAGGCGCCTGCGTCGTGTTGGCCGATATCGACGGCGACACGCTCGAAAAGACGCGGCAGAACCTCACTGCCCGCTATTCGAAGGACGTCGTACGGGCCGTGTTGATGGACGTCACCAGGGAAGGCGCGGTCGATGGCGCCTATGCGAACATGGCCGTCGAGTTCGGCGGCGTCGACATCGTCGTCTCCAATGCCGGCATCGCCTCCTCCGCCCCGGTCGAGGAAACGACGCTCGACCTGTGGAACCGCAACATGTCGATCCTGTCGACGGGCTATTTCCTCGTCGCGCGCGCCGCGTTCAGAATGCTGAAGACGCAGGATATCGGCGGCTCGATCGTCTTCATCGGTTCCAAGAACGGGTTGGCCGCCTCGCCCGGCGCCTCCGCCTACTGCACGGCCAAGGCCTCGGAAATCCACCTCGCCCGCTGCCTTGCGCTGGAAGGCGCGCCGCACGGCATCCGTGTAAATGTCGTCAATCCGGACGCCGTGCTGCGCGGCTCCAAGATCTGGTCCGGCGAATGGCTCGACCAGCGCGCCGCGACCTATGGCACCGACAAGGAGGGGCTCGAGGAGATGTACCGCCAGCGCTCGCTGCTGAAACGCTCCGTCCTTCCGGAAGACGTTGCCGAGGCGACCTATTTTTTCGCCTCGGAAGCTTCCGCGAAGTCGACCGGCAATATCATCAATGTCGACGCAGGCAACGTGCAGGCCTTCACCCGCTGACAAGCCGATTTCGCGAGACCGGCGCGGCTCTTCGGCCGTGCCCGTTTCGCAGGGAGGAACCATGATCGATCCAACTGTCATCGCCCAGGCGAACGAAAATGCCGAGACCGGCCTGCGCGCCGACTACGATGCGCTCGGCGAGCACCTGTCGCGGCGCGGCATCGACATCGGCGCGATCAAGGCGAAGGTCGCCGCCTATGGCGTCGCGATCCCCTCCTGGGGCGTCGGCACCGGCGGCACGCGCTTTGCCCGCTTTCCCGGATCGGGAGAGCCGCGCGACATCTTCGACAAGATGGACGATTGCGCCGTCATCCATCAGCTGACCGGCGCGACGCCGTCCGTTTCGCTGCACATCCCGTGGGACAAGGCCGATCCGGCGGCGCTCAGGGCGAAGGCCGAGGAAACCGGCCTCGCCTTCGACGCGATGAATTCCAACACCTTCCAGGACCAGCCCGGCCAGGCGCATTCCTACAAGTTCGGCTCGCTCTCGCATACCGATGCGGCAACGCGCCAGCAGGCCGTCGAGCACAACATCGAATGCATCGAGATCGGCAAGGCGATCGGCTCCAGGGCGCTGACCGTGTGGGTCGGCGACGGATCGAACTTCCCGGGCCAGACGAATTTCACCGGCCAGTTCGAGCGCTATCTTGACGCCATGCGCACGGTCTACGCCGCCCTGCCCGACGACTGGCGCGTCTTCACCGAGCACAAGATGTACGAGCCGGCCTTCTATTCGACCGTCGTGCAGGACTGGGGCACCAATTACATGATCGCAACCGAACTCGGTCCGAAGGCCTTCTGCCTCGTCGATCTCGGCCACCATGCGCCGAATGTGAATATCGAGATGATCGTCGCCCGGCTGATCCGGTCCGGCAAGCTCGGCGGTTTCCATTTCAACGACTCGAAATACGGCGACGACGATCTCGACACCGGCTCGATCGATCCCTATCGCCTGTTTCTCGTCTTCAACGAACTGGTCGACGCGGAAACCCGCAAGGCGCCGGGCTTCGAACCCGCGCATATGCTCGACCAGTCGCACAATGTGACCGACCCGATCGAGAGCCTGATGGTCTCGGCCACGGAGGTCCAGCGCGCCTATGCCCAGGCGCAGCTCGTCGATCGCGAAGCGCTGGAAGCCCATCAGGAGGAAAACGACGCCCTGATGGCGACGACGACGCTGAAAAGGGCCTTCCGCACGAATGTAGAGCCGATCCTGGCGATGGCGCGGCTGGAAAAGGGCGCGGCGATCGATCCGGTTGCCGCATTCCGGGCGTCGGGCTACCGCGCGAAGGTCGCGGCCGAGCGCCCGGCCGCGACCGGCGCCGGCGGCGGAATCGTCTGACGACCGGAGCCTGATTTGGCTTGAATGCATGGAATCCCGGGCACCCGCTGCCGGCACAAGAGTGCTGGCCCACACTTTCTTCATGGCTATGTTTCCATTGGATTTTCTCACTTGCTCAGGATCAAGCGCGGAATAGACGGTGGGCAATGGGTGTTGCGTTTGACCGTGAAGGGCCGCCGCCGCGAGACGGGATTGGGCGGAACCGGCAAAGTCTCCTCGGAAAGCCGGAGAACCGGCATCGCGATACCGAACCGAGGCGACGACGGGGATTGATTCCGTCCCGCAGCGGCGGAAGAAGAAAGGACTCGACGCGCGAACGGCCGGTGGTTTTCGCCGCTCGCAACCCACGTGATCCCGAAGCCCGACAATATCTCCGTCGAAGTCCTCGACCAGAGTACTATTCGGGATGTCCTGGCACCGATCCGGCACTTGAAGTCAGATGTCGCCCGCAAAGGCGCTGTTCAACCGAACCCCGCACCAGCCACCTTGCTCGAAGTACCTGCGATACGCATGAAGCGTCCGGGCGGCACCCCCACGTGCCGGCTGAACGCTGTGCTGAACGTGCTGGCCGAGCCGTAGCCTATCCTCGATGCGACGTCGTCGAGCGAAATGTTTCCGTCCCGAAGGAGGTCCTTGGCGACGGCCATCCGCCAGTTCATCAGATATTCCATCGGACGAATGCCGACCGTACGGACGAAGCGGTCGAAAAAGGCTGACCGCGACAGGCCGGCATGGCGCGCGAGATCGACGATGGTCCAGGCACGATGAACCTCGCCGTGCACCCCGTGCAACGCGGCGGCGATCCGTGGGTCGGCCAGCCCGCGCAGCAATCCCGGCTGCGCGTCCCCGGCCGGGGCCCGGCGCAGCGCCTCGATCAGCAGGATTTCCACCAGCCGCGCCAGAATGAGATCGCGCCCGAGATTGTCTTCGCCCGCCTCCTCGCCGACCAGGCGGACAAGTTGCGTCAGCCGCGGGATGCCGCGGATATGGATCATGCGCGGCAGCAGCGACACCAGCAGTTCCGCATCGGGTGAATCGAAGGTGAACCAACCGCCGAATTGCCTGAAATCCGGCGGCCCGTCGGCCCGGCCGTGTCGGACTTCGCGATCCGGCATCGGCGCCGCCTTCGGGTCGATCCGCCGGGGCTGGGCGGGACCGAGCCCCGACATCGTGAAGGCCGGCGTGTCCGGCAGCAGGACGAAATCCCCTTCTTCGAGGATGATCGGCGTCTCGCCATCGACGGCGAGCCGGCACCGCCCCTCGGTCACCGCGCAAAAGCCGGGCTGGCCGAATTCCGCGTAGCGCACGGCCCAACGGCCCGCGCCGCTGATGCCCTTGGAGAACACGGCGCGCGGCCGCAGGAGCTGGATCATTTGAGAGAGTGGATCGGACATTCCGGACTATCGCCAATTAAATCGAGACTGCGGGCTGATGATGGTCCTGATCATGCGTATTAGCTTGTCCTTGTCAACGCTACACACGGGACGAAGGAAATTCAGCAATGACCAGCTACGCGCTTTCCATCAACGGCGATAGCCACAGGGTGACGGCCGAGGAAGACATGCCGCTCCTGTGGGTCTTGCGCGACAAGCTCAAGATGACCGGCACCAAATACGGCTGTGGCGTCGGGGCCTGCGGCGCATGCACCGTGCATGTCGACGGCGCCGCGACACGCTCCTGCCAATTGCCGGTCTCGGCTGTCGGCGACAGCCGGATCACGACGATCGAAGCCATCGGCGAAACCCCGGTCGGTCGCGCAGTGCAGGAAGCCTGGATCGAGACCGATGTCGTGCAGTGCGGCTACTGCCAGAGCGGCCAGATCATGACCGCCGCCGCCCTGCTTCTGGATCAGCCGGCTCCGACCGATGCCGATATCGAGGATGCGATGGGCTTCAATCTCTGCCGGTGCGGCACCTATCTGCGCATCCGCCAGGCAATCCAGACAGCCTCGGAGGCCCTGAAATGAGGAATATCGTGCAACAGTCACACGAAAGACCCCGCGCCAATCTCTCCCGGCGCAGTTTCCTGAGCGTTTCGGCCGGTGCCTTCGGCGGCATGATGATCGCACTCCACGCCGGTCGCCCCGCGCAGGCGGAGGACGCCGCCCCGCCGCAGGCCCCGCAGTTTCCACCCGAGGCTTTCATAACGATCCAGCCCGACGGCGAGATCGTGATCGCTGTCAACCGTGTCGAGCTTGGCCAGGGCGTGACCACCTCGCTGCCGATGATACTGGCCGACGAGATGGATGCCGACTGGTCGCGTGTGCGGGCCGAACTGGCGCCCGGCGAGGATGTCTACAAGGATCCGGTATTCGGTATCCAGGTCGTTGCCGGCTCCACCTCGATCGCCAATTCGTTTCAGCAGTATCGTGAGTTGGGGGCAAACGCGCGGGCGCTGCTGGTCGCCGCCGCCGCGGCGCGCTGGGGCGTGGCGGCGGATAAATGCCGGACCGAGGCCAGCACCGTCCGCGGCCCGGGCGGCCGCAGCGCCACCTATGCCGAACTGGCAGAAGAAGCCGCCAGTCAGCAGCTCCCCGAAGCGGTGGCGCTGAAACAACCGTCAGAGTTCCGCCTGATCGGCAAGCCCACCCGGCGGCTCGACAGTCGGGCCAAGGGTGACGGCAGCTTCAAATTCGCCATAGATTTCGACGTGCCTGGCATGAAGGTGGCAATGCTTGCCCGACCGCCCGTCTTCGGCGGACGCGTAGCCTCGTTCGACGCCGGCGCCGCCCGCGCCGTGCCGGGGGTCGAGGACGTATTCGAGATACCGCTGGCGAGCGGCACCGCGGTCGCCGTCATCGCCGACGGGTTCTGGACCGCGAAGACGGCGCGCGACGCGCTGGTCGTGGATTGGGACACGTCCGGCGTTGACCATGTCGACAGCGAGGCGCTCACCGCGCGGTACCGCGAGTTGATCCGCACGCCGGGCAAGCCCTGGCAGGGAATGGGCGAGGCCGAGGGCCTCGACGGCGTCCCGGCGGCTCGGCGGCTCGAGGCGGAGTTCGAGTTCCCCTATCTTTCCCATGCCCAGATGGAGCCGTTGTGCATCACGATCCGCTACGATGGCGACCAGGCCGAGGTGTGGTCGGCCGGCCAGAGCCCGACCATGGAGCGCGCGACGATCGCAGGCATGCTCGGCCTGAAGCCGGAGCAGGTTCGCCACAACGTGCTGCCCGGCGGTGGCGCTTTCGGGCGGCGCGGGACGATGGACCTGCATCTCGAAAAGGAAGCGGCCGCGCTGGCCGAACGGCTTCCCGGCGTCCCCGTCAAACTGATGTGGAGCCGCGAGGACGACATGCGCGGCGGCTATTACCGCCCGGCCTTCGCGCACCGGGCCGAGATCGGGATCGGCGCTGACGGGTTTCCAAAGGTCTGGCGGCATGTTGTCGCCGGTCAGTCCTTCCTGCTGGGCTCCGGCAATTTCGGCGAGCCCTATCTGGTGAAGGACGGGGTGGATTTCCTGGCCGTCGAGGGAATAGCCGATGCGCCCTACGGGCTTGGCCATTTCCATGTCTCCGCGCATCACCCCGAGGTCAATGTGCCGACATTGTCGCTGCGCTCCATCGGCCATACCCACAGCTCCTTCGTCAGGGAAACCCTGATCGAGGAACTCGCCGATCGCGCCGGAATCGACCCGATCGACTACCGGATGAAGCTGGTGCGGGACGACGTTCCGAAATCCCGCGCGGTCCTCGAACTGCTGAAGGAAAAAAGCGGGCCGTGGCTGGCGGCGCTAGAACCGGGACATGCCGTGGGAACGGCCCTCAGCGAGTATCAGCGCGGCGCCTGCGCCTGCCTGGCCGATGTGTCCTTTGACGACGGCGCGCTGCGGGTTCATCGTGTACTGATCACGGTGCATTGCGGCCTTGTCGTCAATCCGATGTCGGTGGAAAGCCAGTTTCAGGGCGGTTTCGTCTTCGGCCTGTCGCAGATCCTGCCGCAATCGGCGATCACGCTTGAGGACGGCATCGTGCAGCAGTCGAACTTCTTCGACTACACGCCCGCCTATATGCCCGATGCCCCACTGGAAATGGAGGTGCACCTGGTGGATACGACCGAGCCGCCGACCGGCTTCGGTGAATGTCCGGTGCCGCTGGCCGCGCCGTCCGTCGCCAACGCGCTGAGCCGGCTCACCGGCAAGCGCTACCGCAAACTGCCGATCGCGGATCTTTAGGGATACGACAATGCAACGACACGCCTCGTGTCGTGTCGTTGCGGCTCGCCCGTCTCCCAACCTGACGCTGGCCGGCTTTCCGGCGTGGTAGCAGTTTGGCAATAATCCATTCTGTCTCGCGTTGGCCTTCGCCTGACCAGAGAATTGCCCCTGGTTGCGTGGACGCCTTCTTCGCTGATTTTTCATGAGGCGAGGAGGCCGCGATGGGCAAAGCCAATTTCGATGACGATTTCAAACGGGACGCGGTGGCGCGGATCACCGAACTTGGCTCACTCCGGCTAGCCCCGGTCAAACCGTCAGTCTTTCGCCGCTTCGCGGGTGCCGATGTAACTTTGAACTTTTTGGCAGGCAGAGGTGGGTCAAGATTGGACGGTTGAGAATAGTATAATAATAACAAATAATTATCGGAAGTTTTGGTGCCCCCTGCCGGAATCGAACCGGCACGGCCAATGGCCGAGGGATTTTAAGTCCCTTGCGTCTACCAATTCCGCCAAGGGGGCACGCCTGAACCGCTAACCGACCGGCCCGGCGCGATCAAGCGCATTTGCCCCGCGCCCGCCCATGCCCGCGCTTCACAAGCATTTCGAACCCGCATAAGAATGAGGTCAGTGATGGAGCCGCCCGCATGCCGCCGCAGACCGCCCCGACGTCCGACAATTCGATCGTGACCGCCGCCGCCCTGGTCATCGGCGACGAGATCCTGTCGGGACGCATTCGCGAGAAGAACGCCGGCCATCTGGCCGCCGTGCTGACCGCCATCGGCATCGACCTGCGCGAGGTCCGCATCGTCGGCGACGACGAGGCCGCGATCATCGAGGCCGTCAACGCGCTGCGCAAACGCTATACCTACGTCTTCACCTCCGGCGGCATCGGCCCGACCCATGACGACATCACCGCCGACGCGATCGCCAAGGCTTTCGGCCTGCCCTGCGACCACGACCCCCAGGCGATGAAACTGCTCGGCGAGCATTATGCGGCGCGCGGGATCGAGTTCACGCCGTCGCGCCAGCGCATGGCGCGCATGCCGGAAGGCGCGGTCCACATCGACAACCCGATCTCCAGGGCGCCGGGCTTCGTCGTCGGCAATGTCCACGTCATGGCGGGCGTGCCGGCGGTGTTCCAGGCGATGCTCGACAATGTCGTGCCGACGCTGCGCACCGGCCGCGTGCTGCTGTCGCGCTCGGTCCACTGCCCGTTCGGCGAGGGAACGATCGGCGAACCGCTCTCAAGGATCCAGGACGAGTATCCCGACATCGCCATCGGCTCCTATCCGAAATACGATTCCGGCAGGTTCTGGACCGATATCGTGCTGCGCGGCGCCGAGGAGGCGCGCCTCGGCGAGGCCGAGACCGCCGTCTCCGAAATGATCGCCGGGCTGAAAACCTGACCGGCCGATCTTTCGCGGCTATTTCAAGAGAACCCGGCACGCAGGTTTCTATGAATTCGCAAGCCCTGGTGTGAAAGCCGTGCCTGGTCTTGTCATCTTGAGATGGGTGGACAACTGCCGGTCCCGGCGAACCGGAACGCTTGCCCGGCTGCAGTCGTCGCCCAAGTCAAAAATGGCGGGTGTAATTGGCCGAGAAGCTGTGAT
>JBAQHA010000503.1:0-2325 GCA_049288075.1 Oricola sp. | reverse complement strand
GCCATGTGCAAGACAGGAACGCCGATCTGGCCAATGCCCTGATCGCAGAGCGTCTGGGCGACCTGGGTTGCGAGGTGGTGAAGACCTTCGACAGCAAGGCAGCCGCGCGCATTCCCGGCATGGAGCTTCTGGCATGAGCGATCCCGCCCGCCTCATATCGCCCGACAAGCGCGGCGAGGACATGGATATCGCGCTCAGGCCGCAGACGCTGGACGATTTCACCGGCCAGGCGGCGGCGCGGGCGAACCTGAAGGTGTTCATCGAGGCGGCGAAGGGCCGCGGCGAGGCGCTCGACCACGTGCTGTTCGTCGGGCCTCCGGGGCTCGGCAAGACGACGCTGGCGCAGATCATGGCGCGCGAGCTCGGCGTCAATTTCCGCGCCACATCCGGCCCGGTGATCGCCAAGGCTGGGGATCTCGCGGCGCTGCTGACGAATCTCGAGGAACGCGACGTGCTGTTCATCGACGAGATCCACCGGCTCAATCCGGCGGTGGAGGAAATTCTCTATCCGGCAATGGAGGACTACCAGCTCGACCTGATTATTGGTGAAGGCCCCGCCGCAAGATCGGTGAAGATCGACCTGGCGAAATTCACGCTCGTGGCCGCGACGACGCGGCTGGGGCTGTTGACGACGCCGCTGCGCGACCGGTTCGGCATCCCGGTGCGGCTCGAATTCTACACGGTCGAGGAACTTGAGACGATCGTGCGGCGCGGGGCGCGGATCATGGGGCTGGCGATGAGCGACGACGGCGCGCGCGAAGTGGCGCAGCGGGCGCGTGGCACGCCGCGCATCGCCGGGCGGCTGTTGCGCCGGGTGCGCGATTTCGCTCACGTGGCGAAGGCCGAAGAGGTCACCCGGCAGATCGCCGACGAGGCGCTGACCCGGCTGGAGGTCGACGCGATCGGACTCGACTCGCTCGACCGGCGCTATCTCACCATGATCGCGCGCAATTTCGGCGGCGGGCCGGTCGGGATCGAGACCATCGCGGCCGGATTGTCGGAACCGCGCGACGCCATCGAGGACATCATCGAGCCGTTCCTGATCCAGCAGGGATTCATCCAGCGCACGCCGCGCGGCCGCATGCTGGCGGCACGGGCGTGGAAGCATCTCGGCATGGACGCGCCGAAGGACCTCGCCGCGATGCAGGCGACACTGTTCGACGAAAACGACCAGGCCTAGCGCGCCTTATCGAAACACTCGCCGATCCAGTCCGCGACCAGCCTCGTGGCGGCGTCCTTTTTCAGATGCGGCTGGATGAGCAGCCATGCCTCGCGGTCCTGGTCGAGCGGGGTGCGGCGGAGGGTCGGAATTGAGGCCAGATCGCCGCCGAGCGCCGGCAGAACCGCGACGGCGTTGCCGGACGCCAGCACGGCGCGGATCGCGCTGGCGCTGTTCGACACGAAACGTGCTTTCTCCCTGAGCCCGAGTCGGGCGAGTTCCAGCATCTCGGGCGTTTCGTCGAGATTTTCCGGATAGGCGCAGACCAGCGTTTCCTGCCGGGGCTGTTCCGGCTCGCACAAGGCGAGCGGGAAGGCGGCGAGCTTTCGGATGACGAAACCGCCGCGCCGGGGCCGCGCCATGCGGATCGCCATGTCGGCCTCGTAGCGCGAGAAGTTGACATTGGCGTCGGAGGCGAGGAGCGAAAGGGCCAGGCCGGGATGGGTTTCGAGGAGCGCCGCGGCGCGCGGGGCGAGAACCCGGTCGCAGATGCCCGCCGTCGCGGCGACGCGGACATGGCCGGCGACGCCGGAGCCTTGCGCCGGGATCGCGCGGATTGCGGCGGCATGCGCCGTCATCGCCTCGACATGGGCGAAGACCTCGGCGCCCCGCGCGGTCGGGCGGCGCCTGCCGTCGGAGGCATGAAAGAGCGGATAGGGAAACCGCGCCTCCAGCCGCGCGATGCGGCGCGCGACCGTCGTCGCGTCGAGACCCAGTTCGGCGGCAGCGCCGGCGAAGGTCCCCGCCCGCGCGAGCGCGGCTGCGACCTTCAGGTCGTCCCAGTCCATGCGGGCCGGATCAGGCATCGGCGGCATCCTGCGAAGTTGCAGGCTGATACTGCAGCAATGCTGCGTGAATGCAAGGAGCCGTCGATGTAGGAAAGGAGCGGATCAAAGGAGACATAGACCATGACTGTCGCAAGAACCCTTCTGGACATGTCCGGAGCCGACCTTACGCCTGCCCGTTTCGAAGAAGCGGCGCTGGTGCTGATCGACTACCAGAACGAATATCTCTCCGGCCCGCTGGCGCTGCCCGAGGCGCATGACGCGATCGGCGTGGCCGTGGCAATCCTGGCGGCGGCGCGCGCCGCCGGCGCGCCGGTGTTC
>JBAQHA010000502.1:0-2746 GCA_049288075.1 Oricola sp. | reverse complement strand
CGCAGGAGGTGCGCGAACTCGCGCAGCGGTCCGCGGGCGCGGCAAAGGATATCAAGCAACTCATCAGCACCTCCGGGATGGAAGTCCGGGAAGGCGTGACGCTTGTCGAACAGGTGGGAACGGCGCTCGGTACGATCGCGTCCGAGGTGCAGGAGGTTGCCGCGAATGTCCTCGCCATCACCGACCTCATCCGGGAACAATCGTCCGCGCTCGGGGAGGTCAATTCATCGGTCCAGTCGGCCGACCGCGTGACGCAGCAAAACGCCGCGCTCGCGGAGGAACTGACCGCGAGCAGCCACTCGCTCGCCGGCGAGGTCGAGGCCGTGACCCGGCTTGTCTCGATGTTCCGGACACAGGCCGAGGACCCGGCCGGGCGTGCCGGTACGGATCCGGCGCCGAAGGAGCACATCAGATTGGCCAAATCCGCCTGAACGCCCTTGCGCCTCGAGCGGGAGTGAATCGCGCGGCCGACATTCCCGCTCGGCGCGGCAGCCGCCCGCCCCGGTCCGGGCATTGTCTGTCCCGGCGGGTTCCGTAAACCCGTCCCGGCCGTCGGAATCCCGGCCTAGCTGTCCGCCTTGGTGGATTTCCGGGTGGCGGGCTTTTTCGCGGCGGCCGGCGTGGCCGCCTTCGCCTTCGCGGGAGCCTTCGCCTTGGCGGGAGCCTTCGCCTTGGCGGGCGCCTTCGACTTCGCGGGCGCCTTTGCCTTCGCGGGCGCCTTCGCCTCGGCGGGCGCCCTTGGCTCCTTCGCGCCCGTTTCGCCCGCGTTCAACCGCTCGAGGGCGCGGTCCCAGTGTTCCTGGTCCTTGCCAGCCGGCTGGCCCTCTTCGATCCAGATTTCATAGGCGACGATGCGGATATGCTCCTCCTCGATCGTGACTATGGTCGGTTTGTTTGTGTTGGCCATCTTGTTGTCTCCCACGATGATACCGGTCCGTCGTGATGTGGCTATTGGTCGACGTCTGCAGTCTACCAGCTAGGAAGCCGGGATGACACGGCGATGACGTCGCAGGAGTCACGATCGGGCACGCTTACGCGCTGACGCGGGTTCCGTGGATCTTCATCTTGTGACCGACGAAGGAGAAGACCGGCCGGTAGCCGCCCGCGACGCGGTCGTCGGCGACCTCGCCTGCCCGGTTGTCGAGGATCAGCGTGCGGTCGTCGAGGCGGACGGCGAGAATGGCGTGATATTCCGGCGTTCCCGGCTTCTTCAGGATCACCAGCGACATGGCGTCCTGGCGGAACCCCATCGCCTTCAGCATCTGGTACTTGGCGACGGCGAAGTCCTCGCAGTCGGCGGCGCCGCGCTCGAGGCTCTCGGACAGCGATTGCCAGCGGTCGCCCCACGGATCTTCCCGGTTGTCGGGCACGTAGGACAGGGCGGCGTTGACGGCCCTGTTGGCCATGCGAACCCGTTCGAGCGGTCCCTTGCCGACGGATTTCGCCACCGTGTCGCGCAGCATGCGCAACGCGCCCTCGCCGCATCGCAGCCCGACCGGGCAACGGTCGACTTCGAGCATGTCGGTCGGCAGGGTCGCGTAGTCCCACTTCGCCTGCCATTGCGGGTTGGCGAAGGCGACGGTGGCCGTCCCGAGGATCGGGCTGTCGCCGATCGTCTCGCCGAAATTTCCGGCGGTCCTGGCCGGCGGGGCGATGGTCCCCGTTTTGGTATCGTCAATCAGGGCGTCGGTCGTCTTGCAGCCGGAAACGAGGCCGGCGCACAGCAGGGCCGCGAGCAGGAACCCGCGCCCGATCCTGTCACCGCATTGTCCGGAACCCGGCGTCAAACCCGACCGCCCCTGCTCGATACGACTCGTCATCGATATTGCCACTACACCGTATCTATGGCGTTAACCGTACCGGCGGTCAAAGCGTCGCCGGCTCATTTGCGGATGACCTGTCCCGCGCTTTCGCCTATGTTCGCGGCACTCAGGGAGAACCATCCGGATGCAAGGCGGCAGGATTTCGCCGGTTCGCGGCCTCGGCTACGCCTTTCTGGCATTCGGCCTGTTCGCAACGCACGACGCCATCATCAAGGCGCTCGGCCGCGACTATTCGGTCTTCCAGATCATCTTCTTCGCCATGCTGTTCGCCTTCGTCCCAATGGCCATCCTGATGCTGGCCGACCAGTCGACCGGCAATTTCCGGCCGCGTCATCCATGGCTCGTCGTCGCCCGCTCGATCCTGTCGCTGACGGCGATGACAGCCGCCTTCTACGCCTTCGTCATTCTGCCGCTGGCGGAAGTCTACGCGCTGCTGTTTGCGACGCCGTTGCTGATTACCGCGCTGTCCGTGCCGCTGCTGGGCGAAACCGTACGGTTCCAGCGCTGGGCGGCGGTTGTGGTCGGGCTCGTCGGCGTCATGATCGTGCTGCGGCCCGGCGTCACCGAGTTTTCGCTCGGGCATCTTGCGGCGCTGTGCTCGGCGCTCGCCGCCTCGCTCGCCACGATCATCATCCGGAAGATCGGCGGCCAGGAACGGTCCGCGGTGCTGATTCTGTTTCCGCTGCTGTCGTCGATCCTCGTCATGGGCGGCACCCTTCCGTGGGTCTATACGCCGGTCGAACTGCCCTCGCTGGGGCTTATGGCGGCCGTCGGCTTGATCTCGGTGGTCGCGCAGCTTTGCTCGATCGCGGCCTACCGTAACGCGCCGGCCGCCGTCATCGCACCGACGCAGTACAGCCAGATACTCTGGGCAACGGGCTACGGCATCGTCTTCTTCGCCGAACGGCCCGACACGATGGTGG
>JBAQHA010000501.1:0-2125 GCA_049288075.1 Oricola sp. | reverse complement strand
CCACCATCTCGACCCGAGCATCGCCGAGGACATCGCCTTCGCCGAATCGCGCATCCGCCGCGAAACGATTGCCGCCGAGGACATCCTCCACGACCTTGGTGTCTTCTCGATGATGAGCTCCGATTCGCAGGCCATGGGCCGCGTCGGCGAGGTCATCATCCGCACCTGGCAGACCGCCGACAAGATGAAGCGCCAGCGCGGCCGCCTGCCCGAGGAAAAGGGCCAGAACGACAATTACCGCGTCCGCCGCTACATCGCGAAGTACACGATCAACCCGGCCATCGCGCACGGCATGTCGAAGGAGATCGGCTCCATCGAGGTCGGAAAACGCGCCGATCTGGTGCTGTGGAATCCCGCCTTCTTCGGCGTGAAGCCGGACATGATCCTGATCGGCGGCACCATCGCCGCCGCCCCGATGGGAGACCCGAACGCCTCGATCCCGACGCCGCAGCCGGTCCATTACCGCTACATGTTCGGCGCTTACGGCAAGTCGCGCACCGCCTCCTCCGTGGTCTTCACCTCGGCCGCCGCGATCGAGGACGGCCTCGCCCACGAACTCGGCACCGAAAAGCAGCTCGTCGCGGTGGAAAACACCCGCGGCGGCATCGGCAAGGCGTCGATGGTGCTCAACGATGCCATGCCGCATATCGAGGTCCACCCGGAAACCTACGAGGTCCGCGCCGACGGCGTCCTGCTCACCTGCGAACCGGCGACGGTGCTGCCGATGGCGCAGCGGTATTTCCTGTTTTAGGCGCCGCCGCCCCGTTCGCCATCGCCTCGGCGAGACATGCCTAGGGCGAGGCGACCCGGCTCAGTGACAGCCAGTCGGCAAGGTGATCTGGGCGAAGGCCTCCAAAATTGGGATTCACACAGGGGCCGATCCATGCAACCATCGATAGCAGAATATCAGACGAAAATTTTACGCGCAGCTTGTCGCCTGCAGTTGCTGCTGGAGGGCGGTGGTGTCGCTTGGCGTTTTTTCAGAAGCGTTCGGGCCTGGGCGGTTGCTCGCGGAACGCGGCCGGCCGGATTTACACGGCGCCGAAGGCGGTGGCCGATGACGAGCGCCCAACTGGCCAGCGCCGGAACGAGGCTCGCCGCCGTCGGGATAGCTGGGGTGATGCTGGCAGGGTGTGGAGAAAAGCTTTCCTGGAACCAGAAACTCGTGATGAAGGTTGAGACGCCTGATGGTGTCGTGTCAGGCGGAAGCGTCATTCGGGTCGATTTACGATACGAACCTCGTCTCATTGCTCACCAAGGTGGAATAGTAAAAAAAGTTACCGGGGAAAGCGCCTTCGTCGAGGTGCGGCCGGGTGCCTATCTTTTTGCGCTGCTCGGTGATGAAGCCGACCGGGCGCGGCATACGTTTTTTCCCGTTGATGCGCCGGACGGCGCTTGGGACGCATACGCTGCTCTTTCCAGACTGAGGGAGGCGCGATCGCTGCCACGCGAAAGCTACCCCCGCTTCGTCACTTTCACCAATCCTTCCGATCCCCGTACGATAAGTAGCGTCGATCCGGAGAATCTGGCCGCGGTATTTGGTCCTGGATACCATCTGAAGTCGGTTTTGCTTGAGATAACAGATGATCCTGTGGGTAGAGATAATGTATCAAGGGTACTAAATTGGTGGAATACTCTTGAGGTGCCGATAGGTGGTGGTATTCATCGAAAATATGGCGACCCACTTTATGGAATTGGCAAATGGGACTTCGTAAGGGAGCAATAGAATGGCTTTTTCGAAAGACATATTCATAGCAATACTTTCGTTGGATGCGTATAATCGCGGGTATGATGTGCCGGCATAGCCGACAGCGCAGCGGCATTTCCTGTTCTAGGCCAATTGCTGCATTGCACCAATTTCATCGCCGCAAGGCACCATTCGGGGTGGACAATAATGTATACAGGCTGCTATCCGTAACCCCGTAATTACCTTGACCATTCGCCTCCTCCCAGCGCGAAAGCGCCGGCGGCACCGTCAAGTTTGTTCGAAAAGACAGATACTTACGGAGATAGCCATGATCGGCAGGAAAGTTCCTTTCGTCACCTTCCGCACGCGCGTTCGCGACGAGTCCATCGAAGGCCCGAACCCCTTCCGCTGGGAAAACATGACGTCGGACGACTATTT
>JBAQHA010000500.1:0-1804 GCA_049288075.1 Oricola sp. | reverse complement strand
CGATATCTCCGAGAGGCAGCGCCGCCAATTGTCGATCAAGACGCCGGACGTCAGGGATCTCGCGCAGGCCATGTCGGGCGGCAACCAGCAGAAGGTCGTTCTCGCCAAGTGGCTGTCGATGAACCCGAAAGTGATCATCTTCGACGAACCGACGCGCGGAATCGATGTCGGCTCCAAGGCCGAGATCTACAAGATGATGCGGGTTCTCGCCGACCGGGGCGTCGGGGTGATGATGATTTCCAGCGACATGGAGGAGGTCGTGGGCGTTTGCGACAGGATCGTCGTGATGCGGGACGGCGAAATAACCGGAGAATTGCACCGACCGGATTTGTCCGAGCACAATATCCTCACGCTTGCCGTGGGCAAGACGCTGGAGGAGGCCTGACGCATGTACAAGAAGGATATTGGCCTGGCGATCCTTATCATCGTCGTCGCAGCGGTGGTCTACCTTCGCAATCCGCTCTTCCTGTCGCCCATCAATCTCGGCAATACGGCGAATCTCGTCGGACTGTTCGGGATATTCGCGATAGGACAGGGTTTCGTCATCATGACCGGCGGGATCGACCTGTCGGTCGGGTCCGTGATCGCGCTCCTGGGCGTTCTTTTCGTCGAGATGGTCGGCAGGCTCGGCGTGCCGTGGCCGATCGCCGTCGCCGTCACGATCGCGCTCGGCGCCGCGATGGGCCTGGCGCACGGCATCCTGATAACGCGGTACAAGATGCAGCCCTTCGTCGTGACGCTCTGCGGCCTGTTGATCTATCGCGGCATCGCGCGCGGTTACACCGCGGAGGCAACCGCAGGCTTCCCTTTCGGCGCATCCTATCCGCAGCTGGAATGGCTGACCATCGGACGCACTTTCGGCGTTCCGCATTCCTTTGTCGCGATGATCATCATCGCTGTCGTCATGTGGTTCGTGCTGCACCAGTCGGTCTTCGGCCGGCATCTCTTTGCCGTCGGAAAGAACGAGGAGACGGCCCGCTTTTCGGGCATACGCTCCGGGTTCGTCATCACTTCGGCCTATGTGACCTGCTCGGTGCTGGCGTCGATTGCCGCGATCTATTTCGCGATGTTCACCAAGTCCGTCCAGCCGTCATCGCACGGCAATTTCTACGAACTCTATGCCATCGCCGCGGCGGTGCTGGGCGGGTTTTCGCTTCGCGGCGGCGAGGGGTCGATCATTGGTGTCGTACTGGGCGCGGTGCTGCTCCAGGAACTGCAAAATCTCGTCAACCTGCTTGGCATTCCTTCGTCGCTGAATTTCGCGGTGATGGGCACGGTCATACTTCTCGGTGTACTCGCCGATCAGCAGCTCGCCGCCTACCGCGCGAGAAAGCGAGCGGCGCAGGCATTCGAACGGATGCAGGCAGAGAAGGCCGAAGGCTGATGCCGCGACGGGAAATCGCACGGACAGGGAGCGGTGCCGCCGACCGAGTATGCGGGCGCGACGCGCCGGACAATTGGAGGAAACAGCGATGAGCGCGCTTGAACTCAGGAACATTTCCAAACATTTCGGAGCGATCCAGGCGCTCAACAACGTTTCGCTGACCATCGAACCGGGAGAAGTCGTGGGCCTGATGGGTGACAACGGCGCCGGTAAATCGACGATGGTCAAGGTGATCGCCGGAAATTTCGCTCCGTCGTCCGGCGACATCTTCATCAACGGATCGAAAGTCCACTTCCACAAGCCGCTCGACGCGCAGAAGGCGGGGATCGAGGTCGTCTATCAGGACCTCGCGATCTGCAACAACCTGTCGGCGGCGTCCAATGTCTTCCTCGGCAGGGAGCCCATGCGCAGCTTCGGGCC